>JAYUSX010000297.1:0-3808 GCA_043755475.1 Actinomycetota bacterium | reverse complement strand
CAGCGTCGGCGTGCTGTTCAGCATCGACACACGAACGGTGTTCGATCGGTGCCCGGCATGGAAGTCGCTGCGCGAGATGCGCAACGGCAAGAAGATGGTCGCGATTCGAGATCGAGCGTTTCGGGCGAAGCTGATCGAAGAAGCCGAGCACACCCCGCCGGCGATCGACCTCGATCAGCTGTTCGTGCTCAATCAGGGCGCGACCCGCGACGAGGCGCGCTACGACCTCGATCCGGACCACACCCTTGGTGCCGAGGCCCGCCGCCGCGGCATCAGTGCGGCCGCGTGCTACATCGAACTGCTGCTCGAGACCGATGGCGCCCTGATCTGCAGCTACCCGTTCCTCAACCAGCGGCTCGACGCGGTCGAAGAGATGCTCGACGACCCGTTGGTCACATTGGGTCTCGCCGATGCCGGTGCGCATGTGGGCCAGATCCTCGATGCCAGCCAGCCGACGTTCTACCTCTCGTACTGGATCCGCGAGCGGCAGCGGTGGAGCTTGGAAGAGGCGATTCGTCGCCTCACCAGCGACACGGCCGACTTGTTCGGCATCACCGATCGCGGACGGTTGCAGGTGGGTGCGTTCGCCGACGTGAACGTGATCGACTTCGAGGCCCTGCGGCTCCCGCCGCCCGAGTACGCGTTCGACTTCCCGCACGGTGCCGGTCGATACGTGCAGGGTGCCGAGGGCTACGACTACACGATCGTCAATGGTCAGGTGTTCATGGAACACGGCCGGCACACCGGCGCATTCGCCGGGACCCTGTTGAAGAACGCCGCCGCTCGCTGAAGTCATCGCGTCGTCGACGCGCGAGCATTCGTGCTCAGGCGCCTGGGGGCGTGACGATAAAGGGGATCACGATGACACGAGCTGCAATCGACGCGCTTCGGGCCGAACAGGCACGGGCACTGGAACTGATCGACTCGCTCACGGCCGAGGAGTGGCAGGCCGCGAGTGGCTGCACCGATTGGCGCGTGCAGGACGTGGTTCAACACATGGCGAGCGTGTTCCACACCATCGCCGATCCTGCGACGATCGACGGGGGTGCGTCGGGCAAGGCCGAGGTGGATGCCGAGGTACCGGTGCAGGCCCGGAAGGATTGGACGTCGGCGCAGGTGGCCGCTGAGTACGTCGAGTGGAGCGAGAAGGGCATCACGGCTATCGCCGGGCTGCAGGAGCCGCCGATGGCGGACATGGTCGTTCCTCTGGCCGACCTCGGCAGCCATCCCATGCACATCCTCGGCAACGCCATCGTGTTCGACCACTACTGCCACCTCCGTCACGACATCGGCGCAGCCGTCGAACGCGCGGCTGCGCTGCCCCGCGACGCTGCGGCACTGACGGCAACCGCCGAGTGGATGCTCGCCGGGCTGCCACAGATGTGCGCCGAGGCGCTCGCCGGCTGCAGCCAGGGCGTCAACCTGGCGTTCACGGACATCGGCACCACCTATGCCGTGCAGCCGGCCGACCCGCACTGGACGGTGACCGAAGGTGCTGAGGCGTCGCTGCCCACGGCCACCACCACGGTGCACGACTTCATCTCGTGGGGGACCAAGCGCGCCGACTGGCGGAGCATGGGCGTGAGCATCGACGAGGCGGCCGCCCACACGCTCGACGCCTTCAACGTGATTTGACGTCATCCGACGTCATCCGGCGTCATCCGGCGTCATCCGACGTCATCCGGCGTCATCCGACGTGGGGTCGAGCGCACGCCTGCGACCTGTCAAGATCGGCACATGACCGTCGTCCTGCTCCACGGAAACCCTGAGACCCCCGTGATCTGGGAGCCGCTGATCGCCCACCTGTCGCGCACCGATGTCGAGACGCCACAGCTCCCCGGGTTCGGTTGCCCGTCGCCCGATGGGTTCGGCGCCACCAAGGAGGAGTACGTCGACTGGTTCCTCGGCGTGGTCGAGGGTTTCGTCGCCGAGCACGGTCCGGTCGACCTCGTCGGCCACGACTGGGGCGGCGGCATCGGCATGCGCGCCGTCGCAGTGCGCCCCGAGCTGTTCCGCAGCTGGGCGTGCGACGTGCTGGGGCTGTTCCACCCGGATTACGTGTGGCACGACTTCGCCCAGATCTGGCAGACCCCCGGCGCCGGCGAGGACTACTTCGCCCAGACCATGGCGACGTCGATCGAGGATCGAGTGGCGCTGTACGAGAGCATCGGGATTCCCCGCCCGATCGGCGAACGAATCGTGGCTGTCGCGGGCGACGAGATGAACCGGTGCATCCTGGCGCTGTACCGATCGGCGACCCAGCCGGCGATGGTGGCGTGGGGTGCCGAGCTGTCGCCAGCTGCGACCGTGCCCGGCCTCGGCATCACCGCGCCGAACGATCCGTTCGTGCGTGGCGCCGATCTCGGTGTGCAGGTGGCCGACATGTTGGGCGCTCGCCGCCACGTGATGGAGGGTCAGGGTCACTGGTGGATGTTGGGTGATCCGGGCGCCGGCGCGAGTGCCCTCGAGGAGTTCTGGGCATCGCTGTGATGGAGACGATCACGACGCCGCTCGAGTTCACCTGCCCACGCTGTTCGGTTGACGTGACCGAGACCTTCTACGGACCGTGCAGTCGGTGCCGCAACGATCTGCGCGCCAAATACCTCGGCGTGAGCCGCGATGTGGAGGTGGCCGAGTACGTGCCGAAGATGAACGTCACCCCGAATGCGGTCGCACTGAAGGACGACTGAACCAACGCCGCTCGATCGACCGGTCGTCGGTCAATCGCTCGCGGCCGAGTGGGCATCTGCGAGTCCGGCACCCGGGCGGAACGTCGTGTCGGTCTGACCTGCTTCGTGAGCTCTGGTCATGTTCGCGATCGTGGTGGCCATCGCTTGCGCGGCACCCTCGTGGCTCATGATCTTGCTCATCACGGCCTTGCTGGCGCCCGCCATCAGCTCGGCCTGGTGGTCGTGGACGAAGTCGGCTGAGGCCCGCAACGGTCGGACGTAGCCGTTGATCTCGGGCACCACGTACCGAGCGATCAGATCCCATGAGCGCTTGGTGTTCTCCCAGTTGGCCCAGTCGTGTGCGAACCCGAGCACGACCCCGAATCCCCCGGTCACCTGCTGGAGGTTGCGGATCGCGGCGACCAGGTCGTCGGGCGTGCCGATCACGGCGGCCCCGCCGCCGTTGGCTCCACCGGCGGCCACCTGCTCCATCAGATCCCACGGTTCGTCGACGTGCACGGCACCCGGACGGCCGAGCACGTGCACGTTGTACTGGTTGTGCCAGCGGTGCAGCCCGTGCACGGCTTCGTTGCGAGCCTGCTCACGGGTCTCGGCGATGTGCCAGCTCATCAAGACCCGCCAGTTCCTGCGGTCGACGACCTGACCGTGCTCGGCTGCCGATGCCTCGGCGAATCCCCACTGCGTCGGCAGCGCGGCCAGGCCCTCTGTCGAGGTGGATGCGATCGAGAGCGCACCGATGCCGTACTTACCGGCGAGCTGCATCCCCGACGGCGAGATGCTCGACGCGACGGTCATCGGCATGTGCTCCTGCAACGGAAGCAACTGGAGCGCAGCATCGTGCAACTCGAACCACTCGCTCTCGAACGAGAAGCGGTCCTCTCCGGCCAACAGGCGTCTGATGACGCCGAGCGCCTCGTCCTGGCGGTCGCGCTGCACCATGGGGTCGATCCCCAGGGTTCGGGCATCGCTGGGGAGTGCACCTGGTCCGCTGCCGAACATGGCGCGACCCCGAGTCATGTGGTCGAGTTGCACCATGCGTTGAGCGACATTGAACGGGTGGTGGTACGGCAGTGATATCACCCCGGTCCCCAGGCGGATGTGGTGGGTGCTCTGGCCCG
>JAYUSX010000296.1:0-3813 GCA_043755475.1 Actinomycetota bacterium | reverse complement strand
ACAACCACGACGAGAACAACCACCACGAGAACAACCACCACGAGAACAACCACGACAACAGTCGTGGCCGGGGCGCCACGACTACGCTCGCCGTGATGGCCTCCGCTCAGCCGCACCGCGACGCCGTGTACGCAGCATGGTCGGACTACGGCGACGAGCGGCGGATCACCTCTCTCGACGAAGTAAGTGCCAACGTCTCGACGAACCGCGTGTATCGGATCCACCTCGACGACGGCAGCACGCTCGTGTCGAAGGTGTCGTCCTACGGGTCGTACTTCCTCTTCGTCGAGGACCATGAACGACTGCGATTGTGCGCGAGCCTGCTCGACGACACCCGCTTCGCCGGGATGCTGGCCGATGTGTGGACCACACGACCCGATCGGCTGGCAGCGGGCGAACGAGAGCACATCTACACCTGGTACGACCGCACGATGTGGGCGGTGTTCTACGACGACGTTCCTCGCGGCGAGGCACTCCCCCGGGTGCTCACCGTCGACATGATCCGCAACCTCGGCCGCGAGATGGCCGAGTTCCACCTCGCCTGCGCCGACCTCGCGCCTCGCGTTCCCGGCAGCTCCAAGACGATCAAGAGCGATGCGATCCATCTGCTCGACCTGCTCGAGAGCCCGTTCGCCCCCCGGAACTTCGACCTGCGCCCGGAGTCGATCGGGATGCTGTGGCGACACACGCACGAGTTCCTGGAACGCCTGGTGGAGCTGGGATACGACGAGTGGACCAAGATCCCGGTGCTCATCGACTGGAACCTCGGCAACTTCTCGGTGAAGCCCGGTGTCGACGGCTTCCGGCTCTTCAGCAGGTGGGACTACGACTGGTTCCGCATCGAGCCGCGGATGCTCGACTTCTACTTCCTGTCGCGGGTGTCGAGCAGCACCGGCGACCGAACCCAGTTCAGCTACGGCGCGCACACGTTGCTCGAACCATCGTTCCTCGCGTTCATCGATGCCTACACCGATGTGTTCCCGATGAGTCGCGAGGAGCTCGAGTTCCTGCCCGAGGTGTACCGGTTCTTCATCCTCAACTACGTGGTCCGCGAGGGCGCCCGGTTCTTCCGAGAAGATCTGTGCGCGGCGTTTCGCCGAGACGCAGTGCGCACCTACCTGCCGGCCTTCGAGCGCACCGACTTCTCGGTCCTCGCCAGAGCCGCCGGCTGATCGCCCGTCGCAAGGGCTCGTTCGACGGTTCGATCAACGGCTCGATCAACGGCTCGATCGACAGATCATCGGACGAGGCGTGACACGATGCATCGATGGAGTACGCGCAGATCATGGTCGAACGTCGCGGTGCCAGCGACGAGATCGTCCTCATCACCCTGAATCGCCCCGACAAGCTGAACGCCTGGACCCCGCGCATGGCCGAGGAGCAAGCCGACGCGATCACGCGAGCGAACGAGGATCAGACCGTCGGTGCAATCGTGATGACGGGGGCAGGGCGAGGTTTCTGCGCCGGCGCCGACATGGACGCGACCTTCAAGTCGCGCATCGATGGTGTCGACCCAGGCAACGACACCGCGGGAGGTGTCGGCGGCATGCCGAACGGTCTCGACTGGGTCGCGCTGCTGCGGGCGAGCAAACCGATCGTGTGCGCGGTCAACGGACCGGCGATCGGCATCGGCGTCACGATGTGCCTGGCGGCCGATCAGATCATCGCGTCGAGCGCAGCCAAGTTCGGCATGGGCTTCATCAAGATGGGCCTGGTGCCCGAACTGGCATCCACCCGGCTGCTCCCCGCACGGGTGGGCTTCGGCGTGGCGAGCGACCTGTGCTTGTCGGGTCGTCTCCTCACCGCGGAGGAGGCGGGCCGAATCGGCCTGGTCGACCTCGTCGTCGAGCCCGAGGCACTGCTCGACGCTGCGGTGGCCAGAGCGTCGACGTATGCAGCGAACCCCGACCTCCAGCTCCGGATGACCAAGCAACTGCTCACCGACAACATGGTCGAGACAGACCTCGTCGCCATCCAACGAAGTGAGCAGCGCCGCCTCGCCGAGTGCTGGGCGTCGCCCGAACACGCCGAGGCGGTCAACGCGTTCCTCGAGAAGCGTCCGGCCGTGTTCCGCCCGCCGGCATGAGCACGTCTCTCGATGGTGCAGGCGTCGTCGGCGGTTTCGATGTCTGCGTGGTCGGAAGTTCCAACCTCGATCTCGTCGCCACCGCCGCCGTGCTCCCGGGCCCCGGCGAGACCGTGATGGGTCGCGACTATGCCGAGCACCCGGGAGGCAAAGGGCTCAATCAAGCCGTCGCCAGCGCTCGCGCCGGCGCCCGCACTGGCTTCGTGTCGGCCGTCGGCGGCGACAGGGCCGGCGATGAACTGCTCGCGGTGATGGCGGGAGATCACATCGACACCACGCATGTCACCCGCCATCTCGGCACCCCGACCGGACGAGCGCTGATCGGCGTCAGCGACTCGGGCGACAATGCGATCATCGTCGTGCCGGGGGCCAACGCGACCGTCACGATCGACGAGCTGCCGATGGCACGCGTCGTGCTGGCCCAGCTCGAAGTCCCCATCGAAACGGTTCGGCAGGCCTTCCGACTCGCCCGCGGAGCTGGCGCCACCACCGTGCTCAATCCGGCACCCGCCCAGCATCTGCCGCCCGACCTCCTGGCGCTCTGTGACCTCGTGGTGCCCAACGAACACGAGGTCGAGTTGCTCGGCGGGGTCGATCAGCTGCTGGCGCTCGGCGCGCGAGCCGTCGTCGTGACCGAGGGTTCGAAAGGGGCGACGCTGCATCGTGACGGCAGGGTCGAGCGCATCGCGCCGTTCACGGTCACGCCGATCGACACCACCGGGGCCGGCGACACCTTCTGTGGGGTGCTGTGTGCCCGGATCGCTGCCGGAGACCCCCTGTCGGTGGCCTTGCGTCAGGCCTCCGCCGCGGCGGCGCTCAGCACCACCCGAGCAGGCGCCGTGCCATCGATCCCGTTCGCCCGCGAAGTGAACGCATTCATCGACGCCGCAGGGTGACCGCGACCCAGCTGTCGAGTTGATCCACCTTCTCCACCCGCAACGGCTCCAACGATCGCAGTACGTGGTCGTAGCGCTCGGCCAGGATGCCGCTGATGATGAGGACCCCTTGCGGCGCCAGCACTCTCATCAGATCGGTCGACAACTCGACCAGCGTGGGCGCCAGGATGTTCGCCACGACCACGTCGTACGGACCAGCGACATCGTGCAGCGGAGTCGTGGCTGCGGTCACTCGGTCGGCCACACCGTTGCGCGCCGCGTTGTCGTTGGTGATCGCCTCAGCGGCCGGCGAGATGTCGATCGCGTCGGCGTGGCCTGCACCGAACAGGATCGCGGCGATCGCCAACACGCCGGAACCGCAGCCCACATCGAGCACGGTCTCCGATGCACCAGGAACGATCACGCGACGAAGAGCCTGGGTCGACAGCACGGTGGTCGGGTGGTCGCCGAGACCGAACGTCGAGCCCGGTTCGATCCGTACCACGGTCGCCCCGTCGACGAACAGGTCGTCGACCCATGCCGGGCAGATGACCACATCGTCGGCGATCCACGTGGGCGTGGCATGGGCTCGCCACGTGTCCGCGACCGTTTCGTCCACCTCGACCAGCCGCGCTGTCCACCGCTCCGAGAAGCCTGCGACGGCGTCGAGCACCAAGGCGCGATCGTCACCCAAGGAGGTCCACAGCTCGACCCGACCGGCCACGCCGACGCGTTCCTCCACCGCCACCACGCCGAGCGCCCAGAGCGCGTCGGACGCGAGTTCCACCTCGGCTGCCGGCACATCGATGACGAGCGCGAGCATCATCCGATCCGCCTCATCTCGCGTTGATA
>JAYUSX010000295.1:0-3819 GCA_043755475.1 Actinomycetota bacterium | reverse complement strand
CGAGATCTTGAAAACCAATCCGTGGCGTGCCGCGTCGATCGGCCGAGATCTCAACGCACTTCACACCCGTGTCCATTCGATCGTGGCCGGCGGCATCGATCTCCCGAGGTTCAGCGAAGGTGACGCGATTCTGCATCTCGATCTTCATCCTGACAACGTGATCGTCACACCCGACGGGCCGATGATCATCGACTGGAGCAACGTCGCAGTTGGCGACCCGTTGGCGGACGTGATGAACACGTGGATGCTGATGGTCACGAGCTCGCCGGATTCGGTGCCGCTCGTGTTGCTGCCCGTCCTACGCCGGATCAGACGATCGCTCACCGACGGCTTCATCGACAGCACGACGATCGACGACGACGCTCGTCGGTGGATCGCTCGCGTGTGCGATCAGCGACTCCTCGACCCGAATGCTCGTAACGATGAAAAGGTGCGGGTGCGCGCATTCGCCGCCTGCCACACGAACCGATAGGCGAGTCGACACCGCCCCACAACCGGCGTGGGCAGCTCAACTACTCGAATTGTGAGTTGAAACGTCCGGTCGCTTCAGCGACGAAGCCGTTTTCGTCGAGGCTCGACTGATCCGTTCGGTACGTGACGAACAGCTGCTCGAACCCGCCAGGCGTGAACCAAACCAACAGCTCGACAGGAGCGCCCGAGATGTTCCGGTAGCCGTGCCTCACCCCGGGCGGCACACGTACAGCGTCGCCTTCGATGAGAAGGGTGACGTCGAAACTCCAACGTTCCCTTGCGGACGACGAACACCTCTTCGATGTCGTGGTGAAGATGTGCCCCGAACTCAACCTCGCCTCGGCGCGCAGCGACGGTGAGTTCCATCAAGGAGTGCCGGTCGTACTCGCGGGGTTCGATGTACCAGTCATGCAGCACCACCTCAGCCTCGCGCACGACCAACCGGAACCGTCTCAACACTTTCGGGCATCCTCATGAATTCAGCCAGCCTGACGCCGTTGCATCCTTTCCAAGGTTGGCGGCTCCAACCAGCCATGTCCCCCTACCGCCGTCAGCGAGTGCGTCGCGGGGTTGTGCGCGGGGTGCGGGCCGGTCAGTCTGGGGGCGTGAACCGGACTGACAGGTTGTACGCGTTGGTGGAGGAACTGCGCGGTGTCGCACCTGGCTCTCGTAGCTCGAGATGGTTGGCGGAGCGGTTCGAGGTCAGCGGTCGGACGATCGAACGGGATCTGTCGGCGCTACAACAGGCGGGAGTTCCCATCTATGCCACGCCTGGACGTCGTGGCGGGTACGCGATCGATGTCCGGCACACGTTGCCCCCGTTGAACTTCTCGGCTGCTGAGGTGGCGGCCGTGGCGACGGCCCTGGCAGCAGACACAGCCTCGCCGTTCACGCATGCGGGTCGGTCGGCGCTGCAGAAGATCATGGCGGTACTCGGCGAGGTCGACGCAGCGGAGGTTCGTGACCTGGCATCGCGAGTTCGTCTCTTCGACCGTGCCGAGCCGACGAAAGGAGCGCCGGTGACAGTGGAACGAGCGATCATCGCCAGAAGGGTCCTCGAGATCACCTATCGCGACAAGACCGGCGAGGTGACCACTCGCACGGTGGAACCGGTCGCGGTGTTGGGCGTGAAGCCGCATTGGTACCTGTGGGGGTGGTGCCGGTCGCGGCACGCACCACGGTCGTTCCGCCTCGACCGGATCACGAATGCGGTCATGACCGACGACGTCATGGCCGATCGAGGTCTCGATCCCACCGCGCTCGAGCTGACCGAACTGATCGGACGGGGCATCCTCGGAACCTGAGCGCGCACGATCACGGATTCACCCAAAACCCCGACATCACGTTGTCGCCGAGCTCGTCGATCGTGGCGGCCATGACCATCGACCAGATTCCGTTCCAACTCACGAACGAGGACCAGATCACTGCGATCCTCGGCGAGCCACCGGACTTCGTGCGCGCAAAGGTCGCCGATCGAGTGGACCCGTCCGCCGCAGCGTTCATCGCCCGATCGCCACTCGTGTTCATCGGGACCGTCGACCGACACGGTCGCATCGACGTCTCGCCCAAGGGCGACGCTCCCGGATTCGTACGCGTGGAGAGCCCCGAAGCGCTGCTCATTCCCGAACGGACTGGCAACAACCTCGCCTTCGGGCCTCGCAACATCCTGTCGACCGGCCGGATCGGGCTGATCTTCGTCGTTCCGGGTCAACGGGAGACACTGAGGGTCAATGGCACCGCCACCATCAACAACGATCCGGCGTTGCTCGAACAGCTCGCCGCCCGGGGCAAGCCCGCTCTGCTGTGCACGCAGGTCAGCATCGAGGAGTGCTTCTTCCACTGCGGCAAGGCCATGATCCGGGCCCGCGCCTGGGACCCGGGGAGTTGGATGGTCGATGGTGAGTCCCTCATGGTCGCCCAAGTTGTGAGCGCCCTTGGCGGAGATCCGTCCCTTGCACCCGTGGTCGTCGCACAGATCGAACAGAACTACATCGACGACCTCTGAACATGCGACACGCCGAACAACCTCCGCTCCACCTTGAAGCGATCAGCCGAAAGTCGACATCATGACGAGCGATCGCTCTTCCGCTCTCCAACGACGATCAGTGGTCGGCCCGCGATCAGAACCCCTGCCCCAAACGCCGGGCTGCGGTCGAGCGGGTAGGTGAGAGAGGATGTTCGGCATGCGAGTTTGCATCATCGGCACGAATCTTCCCGGTCGCACGTTCTGCCGACCTGATGGCACGGTGATGAACAACGTCCACGTCGGCATCCAGCGGCGACGTGACGCGGTTGAACTCGTGCGGGCCGACGCAGCCGAGGCGCGGTGGGAAGTGGTTGTCGAAGTAGTCGACCGGCTCGGCTCGATCGACTTCCGAGGGCCGGAAGTCCAAGGCAAGTCTGGCGAACGGTTCGTCTACCTGACGTGGGGCAACGTGGGACCGGTCCGACACTTCGAGATGTTCCGGCGAGCCAAGGTGATGCTCTGCCGCGTTCCGCCGGAACTGGTCGAGTCGGCTCGAAGATCAGGAACTCTCGTGGCCAGCGTCGACCTCACCGGCCATGACGGTGGCCCGCGCTGCGCCCGGGTAGACCCACCGGCGATCAGCTGGACAGTTGCGAACGACTGACCGGAACCCATCCCCAGCCGCGGGCTGCGCACCGGCGTTGCGTGAGATGGCGGCGAGTAGAGGCGTCGAACTCAGCCTCGCGGATGGGACGCGAGGAACGACCGGATGGCCCGGCTGGCGTCGAGGCCGGGAGCGGGCTCGCCGACGAGACTCTCGGCAGCCGTCGACGCGGCCGGGTCACCCATCGGGAGGTGGAGGTGACCGCAGCGCGACTCCGTTCCGAGTGGTGGAAGCCGGTACGATCGTTTGGTCTTGGGTCAGCCATCGGGTTGGCCGCTGAGTGCGGAGGATCCGGTGCGCGAAGAGCCGATCGCTCGACGACCCAAACAGAGCGTTGCGCCGCTGCCTGACGATCAGGCTGCTGCGGTCGAGGCTGCGCTGGCGGTCGGGGGCGGAGACGCCTCCCGCTTGTTGGTGATGCTCCACGCACTCCAACACCGGCTCGGCTACGTCCCCGCGGCGACCGTCCGTCCGATCGCCAAGGCGCTCGGCTTGTCGCGCGCCGAGGTGCATGGCGTGATCAGCTTCTACCACGATTTCCGCACCGAGCCCGGTGGCCGTCATCACGTCAAGGTGTGCCAGGCAGAGTCGTGCCAGGCTGCCGGAGGGCGCGACCTGTGGCCGGCGCTCGAAGCCGCACTCGGATGTGCGGCAGGTGAGACCTCGGCTGATGGGTCCGTCACGCTCGACGTCGCGTACTGCCTGGGGTTGTGCGCCG
>JAYUSX010000294.1:0-3824 GCA_043755475.1 Actinomycetota bacterium | reverse complement strand
GTTGCAGCGATACACAGGCGACGGCTGGTCTCGAGCGTCAGTTCGACCGGTTCGCTCCGGGATGGCGCGACCTCGTGATCGAGCGCCGAGTCACCACGTCGATCGACTACTCGACTTACAACCTCAGCTACGTCGGGGGCGATATCGCGGGTGGCGCGATGACACCACGACAGACCGTGGCTCGTCCCCGATTGTCGTTCGATCCATACCGCTTCGCCGACGGCGTGTGGTTGTGCTCGCAGTCGACGGCACCCGGCCCTGGCGTGCACGGCATGTGCGGATGGAATGCCGCCGGCTCGGTGCTGCGCAACACGATGGAGCGCTCGCAGCGTTGATGTGATCGGCCCCGTCGGGTTCAGCCCGTTCGGCCCACGAAGTTCAGCATCCGGGTCTGAGCATCGGCGCCCTTCGGCGGCGTGATCGCGGGGCCGAAGACGCTGGGGCTGCGCAGCATTTCGGCCGGCAACGACTTCCAGATCGCCAAGACCGACTTGCACAACGCCGGGTCGAGGCACTCGTCGACCTTGCCGGTGCGGGCCAGGTCCCACGTGTGGATGAGGAGGTCTGCCCCCATGAACGAGATGAACGTGTCGACCGGCATCGGGCCGAAGAACGTGTTCGCAACCGTGTGCAGCACCTCGGCATGGTCGAGCGCTTCGAGCGTCTGGTCGCGCTGCTTGGCCCATGCAGCACGAGGATCGGCGCCGGTCTTCGGCCACGACTTGGGCATCGCACCCACCGTGGCCGCGGTCTGCACCGACTTCAGGCCGCCGAGGGCATGGCCGATGACGTCGACGCCCTTCCAATCCGAGCAGGGTGACTGCTTGGTCATGGCCTTGTCGTTCACCAGCTTCATCACGTGATCGAAGCCGTACACCGTCTTCACGAAGTTGCGCAGGTTTGTGCTCATGCAGAGACCGTATCGCGATCCGGCGAGCATCTCTTCCGGTGCGGTCGGTGCCCCACTGACGAAGCGGCCGGTGGATACTTGGCCGATGAACATGCATCTCGATGTGAGCGCGTCGATCGACGAGGTCGAAACGGAGTGGATCCCGATGAGCGACGGACGCCGGCTGGCGGTGCGACTGTTCCTGCCGAGGTCGGCACGAATCGAGCGGTCCCCGGTGATCCTCGAGTACATCCCGTACCGACGGCGCGATGGCACTCGTCTGGGCGACGAGGCAATGCACCGCTGGTTCGCAGCACATGGCTACGCGTGCGCGCGAGTGGACCTCGCCGGCATGGGTGATTCCGACGGCCTGGTGGAGGACGAGTACGCACGCCGTGAGCAGGACGACGGGGTGGAGGTCATTGCCTGGCTGGCTGCGCAACCGTGGTCGAGCGGCTCCGTGGGCATGATCGGCATCTCGTGGGGTGGGTTCAACGGCCTGCAGATAGCAGCTCGCCGACCTCCTGCGCTCAAGGCGGTGATCTCGTTGTGCTCCACGGTCGACCGCTATCACGGTGACGTGCACTTCACCGGTGGGTGCCTGAACGAGGAGAACCTCGAATGGGGTGCCTACTTCTTCACCATGAACGGCTTTCCGCCCGACCCCGCTGTCGTGGGTGACGACCGTTGGCGCGAGATGTGGCGGAACCGGATCGACCATGCGGTCCTGGCCCCGGCGGATTGGTTGCGTCACCAGCGCCGTGACGAGTTCTGGAAGCACGGGTCCGTGATCGAAGACCTGTCGGCGATCGAGGTGCCCGTGCTGGCGGTGAGCGGATGGGCCGATGGCTACACAGGCGTGGTGTTCGACCTGGTCGAGGGGTTGTCGTCGCCGTGCAAGGGCATCATCGGACCGTGGGGTCACAAGTACCCGCAGGACGGTGTGCCCGGTCCGGCGATCGGCTTCCTGCAGGAGGCAAAGCGATGGTGGGACCGGTGGCTCGGCGACACGGCCGGCGAGGTCGACGACGATCCGGCGATGAGGATCTTCGTGCAGGAGACGATGCGCCCGGAAGGTCACATTCCTGAACGGCGCGGTCGCTGGGTCGAGGTGCGGTCATGGCCGTCCACCGGCGCGCCGTCGACCGAGTGGCGGATCGGTGACGGGCATCTGGCCCCGGGAGCGATGTCGACCCGTGGCCGAGCGTCGGTGTGTTCACCTCAGACCACCGGGCTGTCCGCCGGCCAGTGGTGCGCGTACGGGCTCGGCAAGATCGCGCCCGAGCTACCGCTCGATCAGCGCAATGACGATGCGGGCTCGTTGGTGTACGACAGCGAGCCGCTCGAGCAGCCGATCCACCTGGTCGGTCGGCCGACGATGGTGCTCCGGGTGTCGAGCGATCGGCCCATCGGTTTCGTGGTGGTCCGCGTGAACGACGTGCACCCGGACGGAACGTCGGAACGGTTGAGCTACGGGGTGATGAACCTGTGCCACCGCGACAGTCACGAACACCCGGCACCCCTGGTGCCCGACCAGGTGTACGAGGTGCGCGTGCCGATGAAAGGCATCGCCCAGACGGTGCCGGCAGGTCATCGCGTGCGCGTCGCGATCTCCACCAGCTACTTCCCGATGATCTGGCCTTCGCCGCACCCGGTCACGGTGACCGTGCACGAGGAGGGCTCGGCAGCGCTGTTGCCGATCCATGATCGTCTCGACGAGCCGGTGGGCGATCCGTTCGGCCCGCCGCAGGATGCCCGACGCGGCCCGGTCTCGATCGTCCGCGACGGTGCCGAGACCCGGTGGATCACCCATCACCTCGGCGAGCAGCGAACCGAGATCGTCGCGTCGCGCGACGACGGCGTGTACGTGCTCGACGACGTCGGTACCGAGCAGTCGTTCACGAGAGTCCGTTCGTCATCGATCGTCGATGGAGACCCCACCAGCGCGCAGGCCGACGTCGAGTGCCGGGCCACGTACCGACGCGGCGACTGGGACGTGCGAGTCGAGACCGACATCTCGTTCACGTGCACTGCGGAGTCGTTCCTAATGCGCGCCAGGTTGAGTGCCTTCGACGGCGGCGAACTGTTCGCCGAACGACACTTCGACCACGAGATCCCCCGCGATCACATGTGACCGTCAGCGCGGTGTGGTTCCGGCACGCGCCGGCGAGAGCGAACGATGTTGACCTGTGGTGATCGCCTTGTTCACCAGTGCAGCGCCTGCGAAGGTGATGATCCCGACGGCGATGGTCAGGGCACCGATGGCGTGGATCGATGGCGTGACGCGCCGTTGCACGGCGGAGAAGATGTAGATCGGCACGGTGGTGTCGTCGGGCCCCCGGAGCGCGAGCGACAGGGCCACGTCGTCGAACGAGAACGCCAGTGCCAGCAACCCGGATGAGACGATCGCCGGGCGCAGGTCGGGCAACACGATGTCGCGCAGCACCTGCCACCGCTTGGCCCCGAGGTCGAGCGCAGCCTCTTCCATGCTGACCGAACTGCTGGCCGCCCGCGCCCCGACGATCAGCATCACGTACGCCGACAGGTACGCCACGTGGGCGATCAACATCGAGCGTTGGCCGAACGCGATGCCGGCCACCGGCAGCGCCGCCGCCAGTCCGGTGGCGATGATGATCTCGGGTGTTGCCACTCGGGCCGTCGCCATCGCCAGGCCCACCTTCGACATCACTCGTGTCCGCCTGGCCGCGATGGCGGCACACGTGCCCACCAGCACGGCCAACGCCGCCGAGCCGAACGCCAGGCGCACGCTCACACCCACTGCTCGGCGCAGCGACGGGTCGTCGAATGCGCTGCGGTACCACTGGGTGGTGAAGCCCTGCCAGTCGGTGGAGATCGGGTTGCTGTTGAAGCTGGCCGCAACGAGGAAGACCAAGGGTGCGTACAGCACCAGCAGCAGCAGGGCCAGCACGACCTT
>JAYUSX010000293.1:0-3835 GCA_043755475.1 Actinomycetota bacterium | reverse complement strand
CGACCAGGGCGATCGACCGCGCCCGCGGCGGCAGACGGCTGAGAGCCAGTGCCGCCGGGGTTCCGATGACGAGGCACATCCCCACCGTGAGCGCAGCGAGCGTGAGCGACCGCACGAGGACCGGTCGATAGACCGACGAGAACAGCGTGCGATAGGCATCGATCGTGCCGGTGAGCTCGACGTCGAGCGTGATCGGGTTCACCCGCCCGAGCGAGCGCACGATCATGAACCCGATCGGGATGAGGCAGACCGCGACGAACAGCAGCCAGTCGGGCAACACCAGTGGGCCGAGCCGCAGGCGTGTCATGTCGGTGCTGCGGCGAGATCGCCTCGTGTTCACGGCGAGGTCACGCCGCCTTGAACGCGTCCCAGATCGCATCCCACGCAGCTTGATCCTCGCCGAGGAACGTGTGATAGCTCACCTTTTCCACCACCTCGGCCGGCGGGTTGATGACCGGGGAGGCTTTCAGCGCCGCGTCGATGCCGGCGTTCTCGGGTTGCACGTAGGGCGAGGCCACGGCATTGATGAACTGGGCATAGTTCGCGGGCTCGAGGAAGAAGTTGATGAACGCCCGGGCGAGGTCGTTGCGAGGCCCGTCGAGGACGGCGAACCCTTCGAGGTAGCCGACCTGGCCCTCGCTCGGGTTGACGAACACGACGTCGGGGTTGCTGGCGAGGGCGAGCTGCGCGTCGTAGGCGTCGCACATGGCCATCACCGCGTCGCCCGCGGCGACGGCCTTGCCGACCTCGGTCGAGATCGCCAGCAGGTGCGGCTTCACCGTGGTGAGCACTCCGAGCACCTCGTCGAGGTCGGCCTGGTCGGTGGAGCCGACCGGCTTGCCGAGCATCACCAGCACGTTGTCCATCACGCTGCCCTGGAAGTCGAGCATCGCCACCTTGCCCGAGTACTCCGGCGCCATCGCGAAGAAGTCGGCCCACGACGTCGGCGGCGTCGCAACGAGATCCTTGCGGTAGACGATGCCGGTGCGACCGTGGTCGGTCGGAGCGAAGTACGTGTTGTCGGGATCCCAGCTGTTGTTCTTGTAGCCGTCGGCGACGAAGGCGAGGTTCGGCATGTCGCCCAACTCGGCCAGCACGTCGAGGGCCGTCAGGCGGGGAAACGTGGTGCCGTCGACGAGCAGGACATCGATGTCGCCGGCGCGGTCCTTCGCCTTGGCGATCGCATCGTCGTTGGACGCCCAGGCGATCTCGTTCACGGTGGCCCCGGGGAAGGCTGCTGCGAAATCGGCGTACGTGGTCGGGCCGGCCCAGCCGGTGAAGTTCAACAGGTTGAGCGTGCCGGTGATCGCTCCGGCAGGCGCCACAGGATCGGTGCCGGCGGCAACGGCCCCGGTGTCAGCGGTGGCGCCGGTCGTCGTGTCCGGTTCGGCGCCGGCGTCTTCGCTGTCGTCGCCGCAGGCGGCGAGGAGCGCGATCGGGCCCGCTGCGGCGGCGAGAGCGAGAAGGCGGCGGCGTGAGATCGGTTGCATGTGAGTCTCCTGTGACGAAGTCGAACGAAGGCGCTGGGTGCGCCGAAGGACGCCGGGTTGACCCTAGGAAGGACCCGGCCCTCTTGTCTGCAGGCACTGGAGAACAATTGCGAAACTTCCCGTCGGTTGTCCGCTTCTGCGCGCGGGGGTTCAGATGGTGCCGTAGCGTTTCGCTCATGCCACCGGGCCCAGAACAAGCCCCTGCGTGGGTGCGGGTCGCAGCACGTCACCAGGTCGTACGTGTGCTGGTGGTGTGTCGCGATCCAGGTGATGCGCTCACGTCGAGTGTGGCTGATGGCTCGATGTCGATGGTTCGATCCAGCCCCGATCCATCCGATCAACAGACAGCCCCGTTTCCGATGGCCTGGCTCGATTCGTGTCTGGCCGGCGTGGCGCCCGAGCTGCAACGAGCGGCGATCCACCAGGCGGTTCAGCATCTCGAGCGCGGTGGTGTGTTGGCCATGGCGTCGACCCTCGATGTGATCTTGAGCGGCGTCTGTGCAGAGCTGGGCCTGCAGCCCGATGCCGATGCCGATGCCGATGCCGATGCCGCGGCGGTGTATCGGCGCACCGATCGCACCACCGTGCACGACATGCTCTGGGATGCTCGAGCGAAGATCGACCGGGTGACGGCGCGTGAACTCGCTGCCGAGCTCTCCAGCGAGCGCCCACCTGTCGTGGTCGACACCCGGACACACACCGATCGGGAACGCATGGGTGTCATCCCCGGTTCGATCCACGTGCCGCGCACCGTGCTCGAGTGGCACCTCGACCCGGCCAACGGCTATCGACACCCGGCCGTCACCGGGTTCGATCAACCGCTGGTCGTGGTGTGCAACGGTGGGTACAGCTCGTCGCTGGCCGCGGCGAGCCTTCAACAACTGGGCTTCACGAACGTGCGCGATCTGATCGGGGGCGTACGCGCCTGGACACAGCTCGGACATCCCGTGCAAACACCCGACCACGCCCACCTCGACCTCTGACACGATCGCGGCGAAGTCGAACGATGGGCGCCACGTCGCCCCAATCGCGTCAGTCGGTGAGGTCGACGAACGGCGTGCCCAGTTGATCGAGATCGAGCGTGAGGCCGAGACCGGGCAGGTGCGTGTCGGGTTGTAGGAACGAGCCGTTCCTGGCCGACGGACCCGTGACATGGGTGAGGGTGACCCAGCTGGCGAAGTCGACGCTGTGCACCCGACGGAGTGCGGGTGTCGACGCGTTCATGTGGGCGAAGGTCATGTCGGCCAGGTTGCATCCGGACGCATCCTCCACGGTCACGCCGATGCGCAGGTCGACAGCCGTGTCGCGGATGAGTGAGGCCGGGGTGATGCCACCGACACGGGTGAGCTTCACGGTCACGCCGTCGGCGACGCCGAGGCGGTGCGCGTCGAGCAGCGCGGCGAGCGAGACGATCGTCTCGTCCATCACCATCGGGCCGTCCCACGAGCTGCGCAGGTGTGCGCACTCCGTCAGGGTGGCGCACGGCTGTTCGAGGAAGATGCCGGCGCCGTCGCGGCCAAGCTCGCGCACGAACCGGCGCGCGTTCGACAACGAGAACCCGCAGTTCGCGTCGGCGAAGATGACGACATCGGGGCCGACCGTGTCGCGAACGGCAAGCACCCGTTGCGCGTCGACGATCGGGTCATCGCCCACCTTGACCTGCAACCGTTGGTATCCCTGGGCCAGCCGTTCCGTGGCCTTGGCTCGCACCTCGTCGGTGGTGGCCCCCTGCACCGGCCGATACAGCGGGGTCGACTCAGGTCCATCGCCGCCGAGCCGGCTCCACAACGGCACGTCGTCGGCGCGGGCGGCGAGGTCCCACACGGCGATGTCGATCGGCGACTTGCAGTACGGGTGCCCGGTGAGCGCAGCGGTCATCCGGCGATGCACCGACTGCGGTCGGCGCGGGTCGAGCCCCAGCACGGTCGACGCGAGCGACGTGATGCCCGCGATCTGACCAGCGAGGTGCTGGGCGTCGAACGTGGCGCCGACGGTGCCCGACTCGCCTATGCCCTGCGTGCCGTCGTCGGCGATCAGCCGGACGACGACCGCATCCATCCCGGTCGTGACCCGATCGCCCGCCATCCGATAGCTGCCCTCCACATAGGGCAGATGGATCGACCAGGCGGTGACACGGGAGACCTTCACATCGGAGATTCTGCCTGATCGGCGAGCGTGGTCGAGATGTGTGAGCTCGCCTCGAGGGTGCGGTGCACCGGGCACTTGTCGGCGATGCGCAGCAAGGAGGTGCGCTGCAGGTCATCGAGGTCGCCGGCGACAGTGATGCGCCTTTGGAAGTGGTCGATCAGCGGCCCGCCTCCTTCGATACACGAATCGAGATCGGC
>JAYUSX010000292.1:0-9587 GCA_043755475.1 Actinomycetota bacterium | reverse complement strand
ACATCTCGACCGGTCACATCTCGGTGGGTCACTTCTCGGTGGGTCGCATCTCGACACGATGGAGCGTGCCGTCGGTGACGTCGTAGACGAAGCCGCTGATGTGGTCCTTGTGGCGCACGAAGGGGTTCAGGTGAAGGCGGTTGATGCTCTGCCGCACGTCATCGTAGGGATCGAGGAAGGCCTCGAGTGCCCACCACGGCCTGATGCCCACTTCCAGCTCCAGCTCGTGCTTGAACTCGTCGACGCTCACGCCCTCGAGACCGCAGTTCGTGTGGTGGATCAGCACGATCTCGCGGGTCCCGAGCCGTCGTTGCGACAGCACCAGCGAGCGGATCACGTCATCGGTCACCACGCCACCGGCGTTGCGGATGATGTGTGCGTCGCCGTGGCTGAGGCCGAGCATCTCGAAGATGTTCATCCGGCTGTCCATGCACGCCACCACGGCGAGTTTGCGGCGCGGCCGCACGTCCATCGGGCCGTCGGCGAAGGCATCCCCATAGGCGGCGTTGTTCACCAACAGCTCGTCGATGTTGGGCACGAAGTCGTCGTCGGCCGGGTTCGGAAGGGGCGTGTTCATGGCGCAGGGTGCTGACCGTCCAGCGGTGCAGCGAGGATGGCACGGTAGCGTGTCGCCATGTCTTCGACCGACTTGCCGTTCAGTTCGACAGCACCTCTGCCCTTCCTGCCCCAGGCCGCCGATTCGGGATTCGACCCCCGCAGCGACGTGTTCAACCGGCTGCTCAAGAACCGGGTGATCATGCTCGGCACCGATGTGAACGACGAGATCGCGAACTCGCTGTGCGCGCAACTGCTGTACCTCGAAGGCGAGGATGCGACCGCCGATATCTGGCTGTACATCAACAGCCCGGGCGGTTCGGTCTACGCCGGGATGGCCATCTACGACACGATGCAGTTCGTCAGTTGCGACGTGGCAACGGTCTGCATGGGCATGGCAGCGAGCATGGGGCAGTTCCTGCTCACTGCCGGTGCCGCCGGCAAGCGCTTCACCCTGCCGAACGCACGGGTGATGATGCACCAGCCGCTGGCAGGCCTGCGCGGTCAGGCAGCCGACATCGCCATCCAGGCCGAGCAGCTCGTCTACACCAAGCGCCGCATGGCCGAGCTCACCGCCCATCACACGGGACAATCGGTCGAGAAGATCCAGGCCGACGCCGAACGCGACCGGTGGTTCACCGCCGAAGAGGCGAAGACCTACGGCCTGGTCGACTCGGTGATCGTCAAGCGCGGCGAGATGCGCTGACGCCAGGTCGGCGTCAGCCGCCCAGCGTGCTCGGTGGTACGAGCGGCACCACGGTGGTCGCGGTGACCGGATTGGTCGGCGTGGGCGGCGTGCCGATCGAGATGTTGCATGAATCCTGGGTGTACCGCTGCAGTGTCGCGTAGGCAGGCGCTCCGGCGAGGGCTGCCTGATTGGCGATCTCCGACGAGGCCTGATCTCCGGCGATCACGGTGGCCGCGGTCTCGAGCGCCGTGATCACCCTCTGCCATTCGGGCTCCACACCCGCGGGTGCGACCTCGGCGATCGAACGGTACCGATCGATCGTCGACTCGATGTCCGGGCCGCTCGCGATCGTCGGGTTCGTCAGCGCGGCGAGGTTTGCATTCACCTCGTCGCAGTACGCACCGATGGTACGCCCCGGGCTGCCGCTGCATCCTGCGCCAATCCCCACGGCGACGACGGCACCGAGCAACAGCCAAGGCGCCGGCCGAGGTGCTGAGCGCGCGCGTCCACGGCGTTTCGAGGGTCTCATGACGGCATTCTCTCAGCCGGCAGTGGCGGCGACAGTGCAGGGTTCTCCGACCCGCCGGTCGGTGTGAACCGGGCGTCGGTCAGAATCGGCCGTCGGTGCGCTTCTTCGGCGGCGCCTTGAACGGTGCCTCGAGCAGCACATCGAACTGGGCGTCGTCGGGCTGCTTGGGCTCGTTGAGCCGCTGCAGGTAGGTCTTCAGCGCGGCGCGGGCCGGCGGCACGTGGTCGCCCTTCGTCCCGACCGAGCGGGCGAGCGCGTCCTTCGCCTTGGCGACGCGCTCCTTGCGGGTGGCCTTCTCGGCGTCGGAGATGACGCGCTTGGCCTTCTCCGGCGCGGTCGCCGACTTGGAGCGAGCGGCTTCGATTTCTTGCTGAGTGGTGAGTTTGGCGCGGAGAGCCATCAACGTTCCTTCGTTTCGAGGTCACTCGGAAGCTACACGCACATCAGCCACAACCGGCCCCAGCCCTGTGGCTACGCCAGGCTGGCGCGTCCTTCGAAGGTCCAACCGAAGATCTTGGGTTCCTTGGGGTGTTGGTAGGTCGTCATGGCTTCGACGGCGAAGCCGGCACGGGCGAGCAGGGCGGGGATGTCGCGTGTGAGGTGGCAGCCGCCCAGGATCGGTTTGGTGATCGGCTCGATCCGGCCCTGGCGGCGGGCCACCTTCGCCTCGGGCGAGATGCCGTGTTCCACGAAGTGCAGCGAGCCACCGGGCTTGAGGATGCGCCGGATCTCGCCGAGAGCGGTGTCGACATCGGGGATGGAGCACAGCGTCCACGTCGACAGCACGGCATCGGCGGACTCGCTCTCGAGGTCGACGCGCTCGCCGGTCAGGCCGGTGTGTCGGACATCGACGTGGCTCGCCGCGATGCGTTCGGACGCCAAGGCGATGGAACGGACCAAGGGCTCCACCGCGTGAACCGTCGTCACGCCGTCCGGATAGTGGGGAACGTTGTGCCCCGATCCGAACCCGATCTCCACCACGGTGCCGGTCAACCCGGCACAGACGCGCGCTCGGATCTCGCGGTTCTCGTCCGAGCTCATCGCTGCGTTCATCAGGTGGGGAAGCACTCGAGACCGGTAGATGCCCATCGCCCAAGTGTTCCTGGGCGAGACTCCGCGCGCAAGTGCGCACGACCTGCGAGCAACGGGTTGCAAGTTCGGCGACACCCGATAGGTTCCGCCGTCTCGTCGTCGGGATCGCTCATCCCGTCCTCCCTGTTGAACGCTGCGGCCCACGTCGGCCGTGCCGAACGTCCGGAGGTCCCGATGATCGCTTCCGTCCCGTCTGCCACCTTGCTCGGTGTGACCGGCCAACCCGTCACGGTCGAAGTGCACTCCGGCGTCGGCGTGCCCGGGTTCCAGATCGTCGGGTCACCCGATGCGGCGTGCCGCGAATCGCGCGATCGGGTCCGCGCCGCGCTGTTGTCGAGCGGCCTTTCATGGCCGAACCGGCGGATCACCGTCAACCTCGCACCCAGCGGGATGCGCAAGGCCGGCGCGGGTCTCGATCTGGCGATCGCGATCGCGTTGCTCGTCGCTGACGAGCAACTCGCTTCCGATGCGGTCGAGAAGTATGCATTCGTCGGCGAGCTCGGGCTCGACGGAACGCTGCGGGGGATGCCGGGCGTTGCCCCCATGGTGGCGTGCAGATCGCGCTACATCGCCGTGGTGCCGAGCGAGGCATACGAGCAGGCGATCGCGATCGGAGCTGTCGACGTTCGATGCGCCGCGACCCTGTTGGAGGTGGTGTCGGCCCTGGCCGGTGCGCCCTGGCCCGATCCGCCGCACCCGATGTCGGCCGATGCGGCGCAGCCGCTGCCCGACCTGGCCGACGTGCGGGGGCAGCCCGATGCCCGGTTGGCACTCGAGCTGGCCGCGGCCGGCGGCCACCACCTGTTGTTGGTCGGGCCACCCGGAGCCGGCAAGACGATGCTCGCGCAACGGCTGCCGGGGCTCTTGCCTGCTCTCGATCCGGTCGCGTCGCTCGAGGCCACGATGATCCATTCGGCGGCCGGTGTGCCGGTGCTCTGTGGTGGAGTGGTGCGTCAACCGATGTTTCGCGCACCACACCACTCCAGCTCGATGGTGGCGATCATCGGTGGCGGCTCGACGGCGCTGCGACCGGGCGAAGTCAGTTTGGCTCACGGTGGGGTGCTGTTCATGGACGAGCTGGGCGAGTTCCCTGCCCACGTGCTCGACGCACTTCGCCAACCGTTGGAAGAGGGCGTGGTGCGCGTGTCGCGGGCGTCCTCGACCGCAACGTTGCCCGCACGATTCCAGATGGTCGCGGCCTCCAACCCCTGTCCGTGTGGTGGCGGAGCGCCGGGGGAGTGCGAGTGCGACCTCACGGCGCGGCTGAAGTACCTCCGGCGGATCAGTGGTCCCTTTCTCGATCGCTTCGACCTGCGCGTGAGCGTGGGCGCGGCGACGGTCGACGACCTGCTGGGTCGTCAGCTGGGGGAATCGACGGCGGTCGTTCGCGAACGCGTGCTCGCCGCCCGCGATCTGGCGCTCGCCCGGGCAGGCAAGCTCAATGCCGCGCTCACGGCCGACGAACTCGAGACGTATGCACCCTTCGACCACGCGGCGGAGTCGCTCGTTCGTCGCGAGTTCGAAGCGAACCGGCTGACGGGTCGAGGTCTGCACCGAGTGCGTCGCGTCGCGCGCACCATCGGCGATCTCTCCGGCGCTCCCGAGGTGATCGGCGTCGATCTCCTCACGGTCGCGTTGCAACTGCGCGTCCCGTTTGCGTCGTCGGCTCGGGTGCGTGTCGCGTGAGCGACGCGACACCTCCGGAGGCGTATGCCGCGTCGCTGGCCGGTTTCGACATGATGTCGATGCACCGACTGGGGGCGCTGCTCCGCCACCATCCCCCGGCCGAAGCATTCGCCGTCGCGACGGGCCGGTGCGCTCCCGTCCCCCACGGGCTGATCGCACGTGTGGTCGAGCGCGACGGTGTGCGCGAGGCGTGGAAGCGAAGTGCGTCGCGGCGACCTCCCGAGCAGGTGTGGGCGCACTGCCTGCAACTCGGTGTCGACGTCACCATCCTCGGCAGCACCGGCTATCCGCCGCTGCTGCACCACGACCCGCAGCCACCACCGGTGATGTTCTCTCGCGGCGATCTCGGCATCCTCGACGGTCGGCGCGTGGCCGTCGTCGGCACCCGCAACGCCACGGCTGCGGGCCGGCACATGGCACGCACGTTGGGGGAAGGCCTGGCGCTCGAAGGGGTGCACGTCGTGTCCGGGTTGGCCCGCGGCATCGATGGGCACGCCCATGCGGGTGTGCTCGAGGGCGTGGGCAAGGGTGCCGCCGGTCGGCCCGTCGCGGTGGTGGCCTCCGGTCACGACGTCGTCTACCCGCCGGAGCACCGGTTGCTGTGGCAGCGAGTCGGCGACGAAGGCCTGCTGCTCAGCGAGTGGCCGCCCGGCTCGGCACCCGCGCCGTATCGGTTCCCGCAGCGGAACCGGCTCGTGGCCGGCCTATCCGAGATCGTGGTGGTGGTCGAGAGTCGTGAGACCGGCGGGTCGCTGCTCACCGCCCAGATGGCTGCTGAGCGCGGCATTCCGGTGATGGCTGTTCCCGGCAGCGCGATCAGCAGGGCCGCAATCGGGGTGAATGCACTGTTGCGCGACGGCTCGGCGCCGGCGGTCGACGTGGGTGATGTCATGGTCGCGCTGGGCCTCGACCACTCACGGGCGCACGCTCCGGGCATCGACCCCCGCGTGCGGCCACGGGTCTGCGATGTGCCTGCGTATCGTGTGTGTTCGGTCAAGGCGAGCACCGTCGGTGGTGTTGCCGAAGCGCTCGGTGTGGCCGTGGTGGACGCCGCAATGTCGCTCGCCCGGCTCGAGCAGGGTGGCTGGCTGGCCCACGTCGACGGGTGGTTCGAGGTCGTGGGGTCACCGTTGTCATGTCCCTGACCGAATACTGTGCCTCGCGTGACATCCGGAGTGCACGGGGCCGGAGGGCGGACCCTCGTCGACGAACCCTGTGTGGGGTGGCGTCTCGATGCATTCGCAACCTCGCTCACGGCATCGTCCGATCACACCGTCACCGCGTACGGCATCGACGTCCGCGACTTCGCCCGGTGGGCCGAGCGTGGTGGCGTCAACGGGCCCGCGCAGGTCGAACGCATGCTGCTGCGGCGCTGGGTGGCATTCCTGACATCGCGTCGGTACGCCAAGCGAACCATTGCCCGCAAGGTTGCCGCCGTGCGCAAGTACTTCCGTTGGCTGCATCGAACCGGGGTGCTGGCGGCGGATCCCAGTACGTCGTTGCGCGCCCCCTCGGGAGAGGCCCGCCTGCCGCGGGTGCTCACCGCGGGCGAGCTCGACCTGTTGCTCGACGGACCGTCCGCCGAGGACGAGCCTCGTTGGCGGCGCTTGCGCGACGATGCCGTGCTCGAGATCCTCTACGGCAGTGGCGTCCGGGTGAGCGAGCTCTGCGGCCTCGACGTCGACGACGTTCAGCGCCGCGGCACGGTCAACGAGGTGATGACGGTGCTCGGCAAGGGAGCGAAGGAACGGGTCGTGCCGTTGTCGGCGATCGCCGTCGCCGCGCTGCGGGCCTGGCTCGACATCCGCCACGAGGTGGTTCCGGCCGACGCAGGTCAGGCACTGTTCGGCAACGAACGCGGACACCGTCTCTCACCTCGCGACGTGCGTCGGATCATCGACCGCCGATCGTCGTCACCGACCCACCCGCACGCACTGCGTCACACGTTCGCGACGCATTTGCTCGATGGCGGGGCAGACTTACGAGTGGTGCAGGAGTTTCTCGGACATGCCGACGTCGCGACGACGCAGCGGTACACGCATGTGAGCAACGAACGCCTCCGTTCCGTCTACGCGGAGGCACACCCCCGAGCATGAGCATTCCTGTCGACATCTCACACTGGTGGGAGAAGTGGTTCGCCTCGCGCGACCAGATCGCCCGCGACCGCATCATCGAGCACTACTCACCGCTGGTGAAGTTCGTCGCCGGTCGTGTTGGCGCAGGCCTTCCCAGCAGCGTCGACCCCGGCGACCTGGTCAGCGCCGGCGTGTTCGGCCTGATCGATGCGGTCGAGCGGTTCGATCGCGAGCGTGGCGTGAAGTTCGAGACGTTCGCGGTGCCGCGCATTCGCGGCGCGGTGTTCGACGGCCTGCGCTCGCTCGACTGGGTCCCTCGTTCGGTGCGCAGCCGCGCCCGCGAAGTGGAGTCGGCGTTCAGCGAGCTCGAGGCTCGATTCGGGCGGGCGCCCTCCGACGACGAGATCTCCGGTCACCTGAAGATCAGCGCGACCGAGTTCCAGAAGTGGCTCGTCGCGATCGCATCGACCACGGTGGGCCCGCTCGACCGTGCGCTGGTGGCGGGAGCGGAGCCGCGATCGCTCGCGGGGGAGACCCCCGACTCGCCATCGGCAGTCGTGGAAGAGAGCGAGGTGCGCCGGCTGGTTCGACAGGAAGTGCGCCGCCTGCCCGAGCGCGAGAAGCTCGTGATGTCGCTGTACTACGACGAGGGTCTCACCCTTGCCGAAATTGGCTCGGTCCTCGGCGTCACCGAGAGCCGCGTCTCACAGATCCACACCAAGGCGGTCCTGCACCTTCGTGCCCGCCTGGCGGCCTCCGGCATCTCCTGAGCTCGCTGGCGCACCCCACGCCGGCCCGATCGACGCCACAGGCGTCCTTCCCACGACTGCCGCTGCGTCCAGCGTGCGACCAGGAGGGCCGATGCCGTCGATCGCCAACTTCCTCATCACCGTCACCGTCGTCCTGGCGGCGCCGGTCCCGCCGGTCCCGCCGTTGGTGCCAACTCGTCCAGCCGGCCACTGCTTCACGCCGCCGATCGAAGCGCCGGTCATCGACCCGTTCCGCATGCCGGCATGCGCCTACTGCGCCGGAAACCGTGGCATCGAATACGGCCCCACCGCCGGCTCGCCGGTCCGTGCGCTCGCAGCCGGCGTGGTCGACTTCGCAGGTTCGGTCGCGGGGACGAGATGGCTGGTGGTGGTGCACGCCGACGGGATCCGTGCCTCCTATGGCAGGTTGGCGACGATGTCGCCCAGCAGGGGAGACGTGGTCCGCGCCGGGCAGGTGCTGGGCACGAGCACCGATCGCTTCTACATCGGGTTGCGCGATGGCGACCGCCCGGTCGATCCCACGCCGCTCATCGGACGTTGGAGGCACCGAATCCGGCTGGTTCCCACCGATGGCGCTCGGGCCCGGCCGGCCGGATCGCCCCGCCTGGTCTGTGGCATCGCCGGGGGCGGGCGATAACGTGTCTGACCGGCCCACCGTCGCGGTGGACCGAATCCGATCACACGGCCCACTCCACGGTCGCCACCCCGCCTCGCGGGTCGGTGCACGGGCGTCGTGTGCAGCCAACCGTGGATGAGGAGAACATCATGGCCGTCGTCACCATGCGACAGATGCTGGAAGCGGGTGTCCACTTCGGGCACCAGACCCGCCGTTGGAACCCGAAGATGAAGCGCTTCATCTTCGGTGAGCGCGGCGGCATCTACATCATCGATCTCGAGCAGACGCTCACTCGGGTCGAGACCGCGTACAACTTCGTTCGCGATCTCTCGGCCAAGGGTGGCACCGTGCTCTTCATCGGCACCAAGAAGCAGGCCCAAGACCCGGTCCGCGACTATGCCAACAAGGTCGGCATGCCCTACGTGAACGAGCGCTGGCTCGGTGGCATGCTCACCAACTTCGAGACCATCTCCAAGCGTGTCGCCAAGATGCAGGAGTACGAGCGCATGAAGGTGTCGGGCGAGTTCGACGCCATGCCGAAGAAGGAAGCCCTCCTCCTCAGCCGTGAGCTCGAGAAGCTGCAGAAGAACCTCGGCGGCATCCGTGGCATGAACAAGCGCCCCGACGCGGTGTTCATCCTCGACACCAAGAAAGAGCACATCGGCGTCACCGAGGCCAACAAGCTCGGCATCCCGATCATCGCGGTCGTCGACACCAACGTCGACCCCGACGTGATCCAGTTCCCGATCCCCGGCAACGACGACGCCATCCGGGCCAACGCGCTGATGGCTCGCGTGATCGCCGAGGCGATCGAAGAGGGTCGCTACATCCAGGGCAAGCGCAACCCACAGTCGGTCCCCACCCCCAAGCGCACGGCCGAAGACGAGGCGATGTTCGCCACGGCGCAGGCCGATGCTCGCCGCCAAGCGGCAGCTGCCCAGGCCGAGCGCGAGGCCCGCCTCGCCGCTGCGCAGACCCAATCCGACATCGAGGCTGCGCCCGAAGCAGCAGAGGCACCCGAAGCAGCAGAGGCTGCGCCCGAGGCAGCAGAGGCACCCGAAGCAGCAGAGGCTGCGCCCGAAGCAGCAGAGGCAGCAGAGGGAGCAGAGGCACCCGTCGCCGACGAGGCCCCGGCCGCGGACGCACCGGCAACCGAGACCAGCACGGAGAGCTGAGAGACCATGTCATTCACCGCCAAGGACGTACAGGCGCTGCGCCAAGCAACCGGCGCCGGCATGATGGACGCCAAGAAGGCCCTCGAGGCCAACGACGGCGACATGGAAGCTTCCAAGCAGTGGCTCCGTGAGAAGGGCCTCGCTGCAAGCGCGAAGCGCGACGACCGCGAGAACGCCCAGGGCGTCGTCGCTCTGGTGATCGAGGGCAACGTCGGCGCGATGGTGAAGCTCAAGTCGGAGACCGACTTCGTCGCCGCCAGCGATCAGTTCAAGGGCGAGGCCGACACGTTGGCCCGTCTGGTGATCGCAAAGGGTGAGGCCGCGGTGGCCGAGCGCTCCACCGTGCTCGACGACATGAAGATCCTGCTGAAGGAGAAGATCGAGCTCGGCGAAGTCGTTCG
>JAYUSX010000291.1:0-9618 GCA_043755475.1 Actinomycetota bacterium | reverse complement strand
TCATCGGCGATGCGGTGATCACCGGTCACAACATCGCGTTCGACATCCGCTTCTTGAATGCGGCGCTCGCTCGGGCCGAGAGGCCGCTGCTCGTCGACGACCATGCCGTCGACACGATGTACCTCGCGCGAGCGCTGCTTCGGGACGAGGCCGACGACTGCCGTCTCGGCACACTCGCCGCTCGATTCCAGTTCGAACACCGCCCCTGTCACCGGGCCTTCGAGGATGCGGCTGCGACCGTCGATCTGCTGCACCTACTGATCGAGCGCAGCTCGTCGTTCGGCGTGGTGGCGCTCGACGATCTGTGCACGCTGGCGCCGCTGACCGGCCACAAGTGGGCTTCCAAGCTGCGCCTCACCGCCGCACTGCCACGGCTGCCTGGCGTGTACGCCTGTCTCGACGACCGTGGTCGAGCGGTGTGGATCGCAGCGGCCGACGATCTGCGTCGAGACGTTCGTTCGCTGTTCACGAAGACCGGCAGCGCGGTGCACGCATCGGTGTTGCGCGACACCTGCGGCTGGCAGGTTCACCACGCGGCCTCCCCGATCGAACGAGAGGTGATTCGCCAGCGGCTCCTGCACGCGTACCGACCCCGCGCCCATCGTCGAGAGGTGATCGGCGACGACGCTGCGTACGTGTGCCTCCGAGCGACCAACGGTGGAGCGCGCGCCACAGTGGTTCGGGCGCCCGAGTCAGCCGGTTGGCACCTGGGTCCGGTCGGCTCGCGTGCGGCAGCAACGGCCGCTGCCACGGGGCTACGCCGGCTCGCGGCCACCGGCATCGATGTCATCTCGGTCATACGCCGGGCCGTAGGAGACATCACAGGCGACTTCACGCCAGGCGACACCACGCCTCGAGACACCACGGCCGGCGTCGCCAGCGAACTCGACGCTGCGATCGACGTGTTGATCGGCGCGGCGGGCGACGATCCGGTCGAGAGTGCGCTTGCACGCCGGGATCGCGATGCGGTGCTGCACCTGGTGGCCGAGCATCGACGCATCGAGTCGGCGCGCTCGTTCTCGGGCACCTTCATCGCCGACGGCCACGAGGTGTCGGTGACGGCCGGTCTGCTCGACGGCGCGCACCTCCCGACCACCACATCGCCCGCTCCACCGCGCGGTGTGCCGTTGCCGGCCGACCTGCTCGGAGAGGTGCTCGTCGTCGCCGACGCGCTCGCCGTGCACCCGCCGCTCAGCGGTCACCTCACGGCGGTGGTCAGCTCGTGACGCGAAAGCGAACGGGCACCTGGTTCAGGCCGAGCACGAAGTTCCCGCGGCGCTGAGGCAACGGCTCGGCCGTAGCGAGTTCGAGGTCGTCGAGGCGCCGCAGCAGTTCCTCGAACAGCACCCGCAGCTCCAGACGGGCCAAGGGCGCCCCGAGGCAGTGATGGCGTCCGTACGCGCCGAAGGCAACGTGGTCGTTGGGCGTGCGGCGGATGTCGAATCGGAACGGGTCGACGAACACCGACTCGTCACGGTTCCCACTCGGGTACAGCAGCAGGATCCGGTCGCCCTCGCGCACCTGCTGTCCGTTCACCACCACGTCCTCGGTGGCGGTGCGGTTCATGTTCCGCACCGGTGTGGCCCAGCGCAGCATCTCCTCGATCGCACCTGGCATCAGCGAGGGATCGGCTCGCAGCGCAGCCAGCTGATCGGGGTGCTGCACCAACGCGGCAACACCGGCCGAGATCACGTGTCGGGTGGTCTCGTCGCCGCCGACCAGGACGAGCATCGTCTCGAACACGAGGTCGACATCGGTCAGCGGTTCCTCGCCCGGCGCCGGATTCACCACCAGGCTCACGAGATCGCTGCCGCCGCTGCCGCGGCGCTGCTCGATCTTCTCGGTGATGTACACCCACCATTCGCGCACGGCTTGTTCCACCTCGGCGCGAACCTCGCTGCCCCCGGTGGCGAACAGATCGCTCCAGTGGAGGAGGGTGTCGTGATCGGATTCGGGCAGACCCATCAGCTCGCCGATCATGAACATCGGCAAGGGCGTCGCGATGTCGGCCACGATGTCGCACTCGCCTCGATCGGCAACGGCGTCGATCAGCTGATTCACCTTGGCGCGGATGTACGGCTCGTGATCCTCCACCCGCCGTCGGGTGAAGCCGGCCGAGATCATCCGGCGCCGCCGCGTGTGTTCGGGCGGGTCGAAGTTGATCATCGAGGGCACCGAGCTCTCCGGGCGCGATCCTTTTCCCGAGCAGAACGTGCGCCAATCGCGACTCATCCGCACGATGTCGGCGTGCGCCGCAGCGCCCCAGATGCCCACGGAGTCGTCCCAGTACATCGGCGCCTCGGCGCGCATCCAACTGGTCAGCTCGTCGAAGTCGGCGTAGAAATCCTCCGCCAGCAGCTGGATCTCGGGACGCGTCGGATGGGTCGGGGTGCGCGTTCCCGCTCGATCGAACACGACCCTGAAGTCGTCGTACTGCCCGTCGTCGTGCCGGTCCGTCATGGCCCGAGTCTCACATCACCATCGAGCCGACGTCGCAGCGAGCCCGTCAGACGAGATCGCAGCTCCGTTCGATCACACCGATCACACCGATCACACCGGTCACACCGGTCACACCGCTCACACCGGTCACACGACGGGTTGGTGCCGACCCACCGACGGCGGCTGCAACAGCAGGCGTTGACGCGGGCTGCACCGATCGAGCACGTCGGGTCCCCACCCCGTGTACTCGCTCCAGCACAGATGACCCGGTGCGTACTTGTAGAGCAAGGCAAGTCGCTCGTGCTCGGCGCGCCAGGGCAGCGTGCCGTGGGTGAGCGCCTCGGTGAACACGATCATGTCGCCGGCTTTCACCGGCACCGGCTTCACCAGATCGTCCACCCCGTGCGGCAGCGCGAACGACGCCTTGTGCGAGCCTGCCACGCAGCAGAAACCCGCCCCTTCTGGGTGGTCGACGAGCGCCCACATCACCGTGACCAGGCCGTGGTACGTGCGGTTGCCACGGGCCACGTAGTACTGCGACGGATCGAACGGAGTGCCACCGCCGTGCAACCCGAGGCCCGTGGTGCCCGGCAGCATCTGGATGCCATACGCATGATCGAGTCGCACGTTGCCGCCGCACAGTTCGCGCACCATCTCGAACACGGCCGCATGGTCGATGAGCCAGCGCAACTCGGGTGCCTCGGCGAGGAAGTCGGTGAACCGCTGCGAGGCGACGGTGGTGCTCGCCGCCGGTCGTTCCAGTCGGCCGCACACCTCGACCAACAGCTCGACCACGTCGGCGGCGAGCGCGCCCCGTCGCACCAGATACCCCTGCAGATCGAATCGATACCGTTCAGCTTCGGTCAATGCAGCCACGGACCGCACTGTAGACCTGGGTTCGCGAATCGACCTGGTACCGTCGCCGAGATGGCAGCGTTCGATCGAAGCTCCTGGCCCGTCCACGACCGCGAGGCGTTCCGAGCGGCCGCACGCAAGTGGATCGCCACCAATTGGTCGGTGTCGATCACGGTGCGCGAGTGGTGGCGCCGGCTGGGCGACGCCGGCTTCACCGTTCCCACCTGGGCGACGACGTTGGGCGGCATCGGCGCCACGACCGCCATCCAGAACATCATCGAAACGGAGTTGGGCCGCATCGTCACCATCGGGCCTCCGCTGTCGGGCGATGGTGTGCACCTCATCGGCCCGACGTTGCGCCAGCACGGGTCGGCTGCGCAACGCGACCGGTACCTGCAGGGGATCATCGACGGCACCTCGAACTGGTGCGTGCTGTTCGAGGAACCCGATGCGCGCACCGATCTGTCGGCTGTCATCTCCACCGCGACGAGCACGGGCGGTCAGTGGTCGGTCATCGCCGCGAAGCTCAGCACCGACGCCGACCTCGCCGATCGTGGACTGGTGTTGGTCCGGACCGACCCCGCCTCCACGGGTTCAGCCGGCCTGTCGTGTTTCGCGATCGCACTCGACCAGCCAACGGTGAGCGTGCAACGTCTGGCCCATGGTGGATCGGTAGTGGTGTGCCACGGAGCGACCACGACGGACGGCGACCTGATCGGCGAGCTGGGAGAAGGCTGGCCGGTCGTGCAGACCGTGCTCGCGCATCGCAAGACGAGCCTCGCCGGGCGCATCCGTCGCGGCCTCGTCAACGCCTTGGCAGGAGAGAAGGCAGGAAATCTCGACCGCACCACGGGTGACGTGGTCACTCGCACAGCAACACGGACTGCCCCCGCCCAGGAGCGACGGAAGCGACCGTGACCGCTCCCGACGGGCCGCCGCTTCGTGGCGCCATCGTTGGTGCAGGTCGCGTCGGGCGCGTGCTCGCCAGGGAGCTGCCGAGTTGGGACGGTCCGTTCGGGCGAGGATTCGATGGTCTGGCCCCCGACGGCAGTCAATACGACGTGGTGATCCTCGCCGTCCCCGACGCCGCGATCACCCTCGCTGCCTCGGCCGTTCGACGGGGACCGCTCGTCGGGCACGTCGCAGGGGCGATCGGCCTCGACGCGCTCGCACCACACGAGTGCTTCGGCCTGCATCCACTGATGACGGTGCCACACACCGGTGCCACCTTCGCCGGAGCGGGTGCGGCAGTGGCCGGCTCGACGCAGCGGGCCCTCGCAACCGCTCGCTCGATCGCTCGATCGCTCGGTCTGCTGCCGTTCGCGATCGCCGACGCCGACCGCACGGCGTACCACGCCGCGGCGTCGATCGCGTCGAACTTCCTCGTCGCATTGGAGGATGCCGCGGAGACCGTGATGGCAACCACCGGCGCAGATCGACGGCTGCTCGTGTCACTCGTGCGAGCGACGGTCGACAACTGGGCCGCCAACGGAGGGTCCGCAGCGCTGACCGGCCCGATCGCGCGAGGCGACGAGGTGACCGTGGCCCGCCAGCGCGCGGCGGTTGTGCAGCGAACCCCGGAGCTGCTGGCGATGTTCGACACGCTCTGCGATCTCACGCGGGCGCTCGCGGCGCGGCGGTCGGCCGGGGCCGAGTCGACGGGGCCCGACTCGACGGGGCCGTCGGTCGACTGATGGCTCACTGGCTGATGAAGAACGAGCCTGAAGAGCTGAGCTACGACGACCTCGCTCGGAAGGGGCTGGCCGGTTGGGACGGCGTGCGCAACTTCCAGGCCCGGAACTACCTCCGTCAGATGGTCGTCGGCGACCTGGTGCTCTTCTACCACTCGAGCACGGTTCCTCCCGGTGTTGCCGGTGTGGCCCGTGTGGCGAAGACGGCCGAACCCGATCCCACTCAGTTCGACCCGACCAGCCACTACTACGACCCCGGGTCGAGGCTCGACGATCCGCGATGGGACTGGGTGACGGTCGCTCCGGTCCGCGCCCTTCGCTATGTCACGCTCGCAGAGCTGCGCACGATCCCGGAGATGGCCTCATCGAGGCTGCTGGCGCGGGGCAACCGGCTGTCGGTCATCCCGATGACGGACGCCGAATTCACCGCCGTGCTCGACCGAGCCGATCAGGCTGAACAGGGCTGACCGGGGTTCGGCCAGACAACGAGATCAGTCGTGCAGCTGCTGCGCGAGGTAGTTCTGCTCGCCGATCTGCCGGATCAGTTCGATTTGAGCCTCCAGCCAGTCGGCGTGCTCTTCCTCCGACACGAGGATCCCTTTCCAGCAGATGACGTGATGCGTTGTCACCGGCGGCCACACACGAGGCGATGCCATCGTTGAGCCGCTTGATCGCGACGTATTCGAGCTCGAGGTCGAGGCCGAACTGCTCGGGCACCGTCTCTCCAACCTTGATGGGGTTCAGACGCTGCATGTTGGGCAGACCCTCGAGGAACAGGATCCGGTCGATGATCTGATCGGCATGCTTCATCTCGTCGTTCGTTCGGCCACCAGGTGCTCCGCGAGCTCACGAATGCGACCGCACGCCTCGACCATCACATCCACCTCGACGGTGAGCGCGAGCCGCAGGTGCCCGGCGCCGCGTGATCCGAAGCTCTCGCCGGGCATCACCACCACGCCGCAGTCCTCGAGCAAGCGCCACGCGAACTGCTCACCGCTGAGGCCGGTGGCACGGATGTCGGCCATCACGAACATGCCACCCTCGGGCATGTGCACGCTCACGGCATCGGAGCCGGCGAGCGTGGAGACCATCGCCTGGGCTCGTTCGCGGAACACGTTGCGTTGATGGGCGACCTCGGGGTGCTGGTGTGACAGAGCGACCACCACGGCATCGCAGAGGAAGGGCTGGATGCCGAAGAGCATCGTCTCGGACACCAGCGTGATCCGGCGGATGAACTCCTCTGGCCCTGCTGCCCAGCCCGAGCGAAAGCCGGGGAGCGCATGCGACTTGGAGATGGACGCCACCGACACCGAACGCTCACGGAGCTGAGGCCGATCGAACGGCGACGCGAACGGCACGTCGAAGGTGAGGTCGGCATACACCTCGTCGCACACGATCCAGAGGTCGTGGCGCAGGCAGACATCGCCGATCGCGTCGATCTCGGCGGCCGACAGCACTGCGCCCGTCGGATTGCTGGGCGTGTTCAGCAGCAGAACCCTGGAGTTGGGGGTGATCGCGGCTTCGAGCGCCTCGGGGGTGAGGTGAAAGTTCACTTCCGGCAGGGTGGGCACCGAGACGAAGGTCGCCCCGCTCGCCGCGACCACCGCTTCGTAGGTGGCGTAGTGAGGGTCGGGCACCAACACGTCGTCACCGAACTCGACCAGCGTGTTGATCGCGGCGTACAGCGCGTGCTGGGTGCCGGATGTGCAGGCGATGTTGTCGCGGGTGACGTCGAGACCGCTGCGACGGCTGAGGTGGCCGGCGATTGCGTCCAGTGTGGCCGGCTCTCCCCTGCCGGAGGTGTACTTCGTGCGGCCGGCGCGAAGCGAGGTGATCGCTTGCTCTACCACGGCCGGCGCCGGGGGGAGGTCGGGCTCGCCGATCGAGAGGAAGATCAGATCGTCGCCCCGAGCGGCACGCTGCCGGCCGGCGATGTGCACCGCCCACTTGGCGGCGCCCAGCCCATCGAGACGGTCGGAGATCGATGCGTACTTCATGACGGGTCGAGCCTATGGCCCGGGGTCTGCAGCCACCCCGAATGCAGCAGCTTGTTGCCCACCCCGGACGCGCCAGTGTGGCATCAGGCGGTGCCGGATGCCGTCGTGTGAGTGCTGACCGGGCTGCTGGTGGGGGCAGTCATCCGGGGGCGTCAGGCCGCCGCCTGGTGTTGTCGTCGTTTGGTGAGGCACGCGAGGTGGGTGCCATCGGGCATGCGCAGGTGCAGGTCGTGCCAGGTGCCCTCGAGGCTCACGTCGGAACGGTGTCGGAATCGGTGATGCGCGGGGCACCAGAGCACCAACCTGTCGAGATCGGTCGATCCGTTGGCGAGGGTCCATTCGTCGAGATGATCGATCTCACATGCCCCCGCGGGTGCTTCACAGCCCGGGAAGCGGCACCCGCCGTCACGCTCCAGCAGCGCCTTGAACTGGGCATCGGTCGCGTACCGGACGGTGCGACCCAACCACAGGATCTCCTCACCCGCTTTGATCAGCAACTGGATCTCCGCGTTCAACACCAACCGGCGCAACACATCCGCGGGAACGCGACACCCATCCGCGCTCAACCCGGCCAGATCATCATCACCCAACAACGTCGACAGCTGCGCCGTCGCGATGATCGACGGCCGCGCTCTGCCACCCGTCAACGAACCCCTCGCCCACAGCTCGGCCAGGTTGATCACCCCATCGGCGAACAACTGTGCCGTCGACCGATCATCAGCCTCGGTGAACCCGCCCGACGCGTCCGCGACAGCACGCTCGAACACCTTGGCTTCCAACTCCGGCAACGTGATCCGGATCACCACCATCCCATCATCGACCGGACCCTTCGTGAACGACCGCTTCGCATACCGGCGCGCCGATGCCTCCTTGGCGGTCTCGGTGCGATGCTCTTCACGCCACTCCTCGACCCGCCGACGCGCCTCGACCGGACCGACACCCTTGGCCCGCTCGATCAGCTCCGCAGGATCAGCACCCTTGGGAGGATCGTTCAACGCGTCAGCGATCGCGTCGGCTGTCGCGGTCGACATCTCCCCGTCCGCCACAGCGTCGGCGACGCCCTGATGGCGATCCATCGTCTCACCCAACCGAGCTGACTGATGGGCGTCGCGCCGCGAGGTGTTCGTCTTGCCGGCCAACCAATCAGCCATGTTCTTCGCGCCCGACGGCGCCCATACCCGCGCCCGATCCGCCTCGACCACCAACCTCGCGTGAGCCGCACGCAACCGATCGATCGTCGCCTGGACCCGCACCACACCACCCGCCAACTCATCGACCGTCAGCGCGTGCAGATCCGCGCCAGCGAGTTCGTCGACCGTGAGGTCGAGCAGATCAAGGACCAACTCCACAACTCCCACACTATCGAACATATGTTCGATCGTCAACTCGATGTCGAGGATTTCGTCGTTCGAGATTCCGACACGGGCCGGCAGGCGCAGTGCCGGACTCCGCACAGGTCGTGCGACAGATCCGACCGCCCGACCGGAACCCGACGCGCGAGAAGATCGTGTTCGTGCGAGCATGCGGCGGTGGGACCACTCGACTGCGCGCGAGCGATCGACGCAGCTCTCTCGATCGCGTCATCGCTCGGCTTGCCGGCCGATCGTGCGACGGTCGTCCACAACTCGAACAAGCTCGCGCTCCGGCTGCTGCCATGCGACGTGTTCGCCCGAGTCTCGGGCCCCGGAGCCGAGCATGCGCGGTTCGAGATCGCACTCGCTCGGGCGCTGGCAACCACCGGTAGCCCGGTCGCTGCGCTCGAGCCCCGGGTCGACTCTCGCGGCTACGCCCGCGACGGTTTCGACGTGTCGCTTTGGACGTTCTACGAACCGCAGCCCATCTCCATCACACCCGCCGACTACTCCGAGGCCCTCGAGCGCTTGCACGCCGACATGCGCAGCGTCGACGTGCGCACACCGCACTTCACGGATCGCGCCGCGAGCGCCGAACAGACGGTGGCGGATCGTGACCTCACACCGGGGCTCGACAACTCTGATCGAGAGATGCTCGCCGCCACCCTGCGCCGCCTGCGCCGGTCGATCGGCGAAAGCGGTGCCCCCGAGCAGCTGATCCACGGCGAGCCGCATCCGGGGAACGTGATCAGCACCGTGAGCGGACCGCTGTTCATCGACCTCGAGACCTGCTGCCGCGGTCCCGTCGAGTTCGATCTCGCACATGTGCCCGAAGCGGTCAGCGGGCGCTATCCGGGTGTCGACGCTGAGCTGCTCGGCGACTGCCGGCAGCTCGTCCTCGCGATGGTCGCCGTGTGGCGTTGGGAGGCCACCGATCAGTTCCCCAGCGGACCGTCGTTCGGCGAGGAGCTCCTCGACGTGCTTCGAGCCGGACCGCCCTGGCCCACTCTCGACGAAGTGGTCGCCCGTATCGATCCACGCTAGTGGTGTGTCCGCGAAATGGCAGCGGTGCTCACGCACCCAGATCGGCAGTAGTTTTTTAAAGTAAGTAAAATGGCTGCTTATTTTATGGACGTTCAAGGATTTTATATGAATCAAGAAATTATTAGAAAATTAAGAAATATGTATAATGTCAGTTAATGATATATTTAATCCTATAACATTAAATGAACTTTTCGATAGCGTTAAAATGACACCAAATGTTGTATTAGGGTGATGCATAAG
>JAYUSX010000290.1:0-9620 GCA_043755475.1 Actinomycetota bacterium | reverse complement strand
CATGCAGGCCGGCTTCGCCCTCGTCGAGACCGGCTTCACCCAGAAGAAGAACGCCGCCGAGGTGATGTCCACGAACTTCGCGATCTTCGGTCTGGGCTTCGTGGGCTTCCTGTTCGTCGGCTTCCCCTTGGCCTTCGGCGGCTTCGACACCAGCATCTACTTCGGTGATGGCGGTGCCGCCATGAACACCGACCCATTGATCGGGTCCGGAAACTGGATCTTCCTCTGGCACGGCTGGGACCATCTCGGCAGCGCAGCGACGCCCGCCCTGCTCGGCTTCTTCCTGTACATGGTGGCGTTCATGGACACGGTGGCGACGATCCCGACCGGCTCGATGGCAGAACGTTGGAAGTGGAAGAGCTTCGTCGTGTGGGGTCTCTTCTGCGGCGCCATCTACTACCCGCTGTTCGCGGCCTGGACGTGGGGTGGCGGCTGGCTCGCCAAGACCTGGGACACCATGGGACTCGGGGTCGGTTACGTCGACTTCGCCGGCTCGGGCGTCGTGCACGCCGTCGGAGGCGTGGCAGCCCTGGCCGGCGCGATCGTGCTCGGACCTCGCATCGGCAAGTACGGCGCAGACGGCAAGCCGCGGGCGATCCCCGGCCACAACATCCCGATGGCCATCACCGGATGTTTCATCCTGCTGTTCGGTTGGTTCGGCTTCAACGCTGCGTCCACCTTCGCAGCAACCGACGTCCAGTTCGCGACCGTGGCGACGAACACCGCCATCGCCGGCGCGATCGGCGCCACGGTCGCGATGTTCTACATCACCAAGCGCACGGGGAAGCCTGATCCGGGCATGATGGTGAACGGAATGCTGGCCGGTCTGGTGGCGATCACTGCTCCGTGCGCCTTCGTGTCGCCGTGGGCCGCAGCCGTCATCGGTGCGCTGGCCGCGATCATCGTGATCGAGGCCGTGTTCTTCCTCGAGAGGAAGGGCATCGACGACCCGGTAGGGGCAGTCGCAGTGCACGGAATCGGCGGCACCTTCGGTGTCATCTCCCTCGGCATCTTCGCCAACGGCAAGTACGGCGCTGGCTGGAACGGCGCTGTCGACAGCGACGGCAACGTCATCAAGATCGAGGGCGTCCTGCAGGGCGAGTTCGGTCAGCTCGGCGCTCAGCTCGTCGGCGTACTGGTCATCTGGACCGTCATCTTCGGCATCGCCTACGCGTTCTTCAAGCTCCAGAACACGTTCACCAACGGCGGCATTCGCGTGACGGAGGACATGGAGATCAACGGTCTCGACATCCCCGAGATGGGCGTCGCGGCCTACAACGACTGACCTCTGATCCCGTCATCTCACCCATCCGGCCCTTGGCGGGGCCATGAGCTGAACGGCTTGCCGTTCATGCGCACGGGGATCGGAACCGGAAACGCCGGTCCCCGGTAGGGGCAGTCCCCGGGTTGTCGAACGTGAAAGCGAGACGACAACCCGGGGGCGTTCCGGCCACACGATCTACACTTTTCTCACACGGAGGCTTGCCAAGACATGAAACTCATCACAGCGATCATCAAGCCGTTCAAGGTCGACGACGTCAAGGACGCGTTGAAGGCGATCGGCATCCAAGGGCTCACGGTCGGCGAGGTCCGCGGCTTCGGCCGTCAGGGCGGCCACACCGAGACCTACCGAGGCGCGGAGTACAAGATCGACTTCGTCCCGAAGATCCAGCTCGAGCTCGTCGTCGACGATGCCGTGGCCGACAGTGCCATCGAGGCGATCGCCTCGAGCGCTGCGACCGGCAAGATCGGCGACGGCAAGATCTGGGTCACATCGGTCGAGCGTCTGATCCGGATCCGGACCGGCGAAGAGGGCACCGACGCCATCTGAGATCGGGCTCGATCGGTTCATCCGATCACGAACAGAACCGCACACGAGAGCGGTCCGGTCGCCCGGGCCGCTCTCGTCGCGTCCGGCGGCCATCGCGGGATTGTTCGCGCGAGATCGTTTTGGGCGAGATCGTTCGGGGCGAGATCGTTCGGGGCGAGATCAGATCGGGGGTGACGTCAGGCGAGCGCCGAGGTGAGGCACGCCCGCACCTCCGTGTGGGTGTCGACGGGCAACTTCCCATCCGGGCAGACGACGTAGAACACATCGACCACCTCGTGGCCCAGCGTGGCCACCTTCGCCGAACGGATGTCGTACCCGGCGCCCGAGAGCGCGTGCGACAGGCGATACAGCGTCGCCGGGGCATCGGGGGCGCGCACATCGATCATCGTGGTCGAATCGGATGCCTCGTTGCTGATCAACACCTCGAACCGGGGCGACACCGCTGATGTGGCACGGCGCGACCTGCCCATGTTCTTGATCCGCTGCTCGAGGCGGGAGTCGATGTCGACCTCGCCCGACAGCACCCCACGAAGGTCGTGGGCGAACTTCGACCAGTTCGGCGTTGACCCGGCGGCGCGCAGGACCCGGAACTCGTCGACCGCCGTACCGTCGGCCCCGGTGAACGCCTCTGCACCCACCACGTCCAGACCGTGCAGCGCCATCGTGCCGGCGATCAACGAGAACAGACCGCGACGGTCGGCGCTCGCGATCCGCAACATCTCGAAGTCACCCACCGACTCGTGTTCGATCAGCACGCCACCACCCGCCTGCACCTGATCGACGAGATGCGAGAACCGACTGTCGAGTGGGGTGGTCTCGTGCGAACGCTGCTCGCCACGCATCGACATCGTCACGGCGTGCACGAGCTCGTCGATGAGCGTGGCCTTCCATGCCGACCAGGCGGCCGGACCCGTGGCGCGGCTGTCGGCTTCCGTGAGTGCCACCAGCAACTCGAGCGTCACCTGGTCGCCCACGGCCGCAGCGACGTTCGCCGCGGTGCGCGGATCGGACAGGTCGCGACGCGTGGCGGTCTCCGACAGCAAGAGGTGATGCTCGATCAAGGCTCGAACCACCGCGATGTCCTCGGCCGGGAAGCCCATGCGTTCGCCGATCGTGCCGACGAGCTCCACACCTGCCTCGGTGTGATCACCTGGATAGCCCTTGCCGATGTCGTGCAGCAACGCGCCGACGAGCAAGAGGTCGGGTCGAGACACGCCACGCATCAACTCACCGGCGTTGGCCACGGTCTGCAGCAGATGTCGATCCACGGTGTAGGTGTGGAACGCGTTGCGTTGGGGCCGGCTGCGCACCGCACGCCACTCGGGCAGATACCGACTGAACAGGTCGTAGCGCTCCAGTGCCTCGACCGCGTGCACCATCGGCTGGCCGGCACCGAGCAGGCTGAGGAACGCACGCCGGGTGCGCTCGGTCCACACCTCGCCCGGCTCGGGACCGCGGCTCGCCATCATCCGCAGTGACTGGGCGCTGATCGGATAGCCGGCGTGCGCCGCGGCGGCGGCCATGCGGAAGACGAACGACTGCTCGTCCACGTCGGCATCGGCGGTGATCTGGGCCTCGTCGTCGATCACCGTGACACCGGCGACGTGGTCGGGAAGCTGCTTCGACGAACCTCTGCCGCTGCGCCGCACCAACCGATCGACGCGACGCCAGAATCGTTCGGTGGCCCACTCGATCGAGTGGGCCGCTGACGCCACCTCGAACATCAGCGCATCGGCGTCGAAGTAACCCATCGCCTCGGCAACATGGTCCTGATCCTGGAGTAACAGGGTGTTCACGAACCGGCCGGTCGCCCGGTGCAGTTCGCACCGCACCGCCAGCAGCACTTCGGCGGGGCCCGCCAGATCCTCGAACGGACCCTCCAACGCCAACGTCACCTCGGGTCGGTCGAGTGCGAGCGCCCAGCGGATCATGTCGTAGTCGCGAAGACCGCCGCGCCCGTCCTTCAGATCGGGCTCGAGGAGTGACGCGACGTCGCCGAGGCGATTCCAGCGCAGTTGCGCGGATTCGTGCAGACGCTGCAGCCACACCATCGGCTTGCGTCGCCACTGCTCGAGCGCGTCGCGTTGGAGCCGTTGCACCAGTCCCCCATCGCCGGCCAGGCAGCGAAGCCGCAGAATCGTGGTCGCGCTCTCGAGATCGTCGCTTCCCAGGGCGAGCAGCGTCTTGGTGGAGTGCACCGCCGGGCTCAACTTGATGCCACCGTCCCAGAACGGATACCACAGGCCCTCCGCGATGCTGCGTACCTGACCATCGTTGGCCTTGGGCGGGTGGAGCAACACCACATCGATGTCGCTCCCGGGGCACAGCACGCCTCCGGCGTATCCGCCGGTGGCCATGAGCGCCCATCCCGCCGGAAGCCCACTGGCCAAGCTCTCGAACCACGAATCGGCCTGCTGCGACAAACGCCGCGCCAGGCTTCGCCCGGCGAGGTCGGCATCGTTCACGAGTTGTGTGCGGAGCCGCTTGATGGTTGCGGCATCGATCGGTTGCGCCATCGTCAGTGCCCGTGCAGGTGTCGATGCCCGGCGGGTGATCCGGTTCGTTGACGCGCAGGGCTCAACATCGTGCAAGTCTCTCCTGTCGCAGGGGTCGAACGCGCCATCCTGTGCCACGCGTCCATGGCGCCGACCGCACGGTTCAGCCGAGGCCGCCCGAGTGATAGGCGGTCTCGCCGTGCATCGCGAGGTCGAGACCCATCGCTTCCGACTCCTCGTCCGCACGAACGCCGATCGTGACCGCGAGCAGCTTCATGATGCCGAAGGTGACGACGAACGACCACACGATTGCGGCGCCGTTGGCGACCGCCTGCTCGAGCAACAGCTTCGCACTCCCGCCGTAGAAGATCCCTTCCATGAACGATCCGCCGAAGAACTCAGGGTTGGCGAAGAAGCCGATGAGCAGCGACCCGACGAGGCCACCGACGAAGTGGACGCCCACCACGTCGAGCGCGTCGTCGTAGCCGGCCTTGGCCTTGAGCTTCACCGCGTAGCAACACACGACACCTGCCGCCAGACCGATCCAGATCGGGCTCATGCCCGACACGTATCCGGCGGCCGGTGTGATCGCAACGAGGCCGGCGACGATGCCCGAAGCCGCCCCCAGGTTCGTCGGGTGTCCGTCGCGGAGCCACTCGACGACGACCCACGCGAGCCCCGCTGCGGCCGCCGCCAGAAAGGTGTTCATGAACGCTTGCACGGCCTGTCCGTTCGCGGCCAGCGCCGAGCCGGCGTTGAAGCCGAACCATCCGAACCAGAGGATGCCGGTACCGATCATCACGAGGGGCATCGAATGCGGCGGGTGGCCCTCGGTGGGCCAGCCCTTGCGCTTGCCCAGCACCAGCACGGCTGCCAGCGCGGCGATGCCGGCGTTCACGTGGATCGCCGTGCCGCCGGCGAAGTCGATCGAGCCACGCTGGCCCAGCCATCCGCCGTAGACCCACTTGAAGATGGGCACGTACACGAGGAGCGACCAGACGGGTACGAAGATCGCCCATGCCGAGAACTTCATCCGGTCGGCCACGGCACCCGAGATGAGCGCGGGTGTGATCGCGGCGAACATCCCGAGGAACGCGATCGTGGCGAGGGTGCCACCGGCATCCTCACCGAGGATGCCGATGTTGCGGAGGAAGGCGTTGTCGAAACCGCCGATGAAGTCGTTCTCGAACGGTGCCTGCGACAGCGAGTAGCCGACCACGACCCACAGGATGGGCACGATGAGAACGCAGTAGAAGTTCATCATCAACATGTTGAGCACGTTGCGACCGCGATCCATGCCGCCATAGAAGAACGCCAGGCCTGGGGTCATGAACAGCACCATCGCTGCCGACACCAGGATCCAGGCGACGTTTCCGCTTTCCATGTGAGCTCCGTTGGGTGGACAACCGGCACGCCGACGGAGGCGCGCGGAAGGTGAGTAGGGCGGATGCACCCTTCCGCGCAACTGTTACGTGTCTGTTTCGGGAGTACCGCGCGTCGGTGAACAAACACGCCGGCCGATGCGTGTGTATGCACAGCGGCGGCGCGGCTGGCCCCCGGTGAGGCGGACCGGGGAAGGTGGAATGATCTGCGGGCGGGCTGACCATTCCACCCCCTCGGACCACGTGGCGGGCCCGCTCTTGCGAGCGGCCCAAGCCGGATGGTGCCGTCACGGGCGGAGACGACTTCGTCATCAAACCGCAAACAACGACCCCGCGCCATGCGACGTTGGTACTAGTACCCCCGCATGGCCCGGGGGTACGACCCGCTCCGGCCCTCCCGCGACGGACCGGCGTCGTGATTCCACGACATTCCACGACGGAGCAGGCGGCGACGCCGCATGTCTAGAGTCGTGATCGTGACCGTGACCGAGCCAGCCCCCCCGTCCTCGCCTGACGCCGCCGCACCCAAAGCCGAGCGGTGGACCGCTCAATGGAAGGAGCTCTACGCCGAGGTGATCACGACCGGCTTGTGCACCGGCTGCGCGGGGTGCGTCGTCACGTGCCCGCACGATGTCATCGGCTACGAGCACGAAGAGGGCAAGTACATCCCCTTCCACCTCGAAGAGGAACTCGGGCTCGACAACTGCATCCACGGCGAGAAGGGCTGCACCACCTGCACCCGGGCGTGCCCGCGATTCCGGGCGTGGGAGCCTGCGGCCGACATGCATCTGTTCGGTCGGGTCCGCGAGCCGAACGAGATGTCGGGCATCTGGCGCCAGTTGCTGCTCACGCGGGCGGCGAACGACGAGGAGCACACCAAGGGTCAGGACGGAGGTTTCGTCTCGGCGATGCTCAACTGGCTGCTCGATCACGACTACATCGAGGCCGCCCTGGTCAGCGGGGTCGAACCCGACGATGCCTGGAAGGCCAAGCCAGCGGTGGTCACCAACCGCGAGGAGGTGCTCGCGACCGCAGGCAGCCGCTACACCTACTGCGCCAACCCGCTTGCACTCCCCGAGGCCAAAGCTCGCGGGTTCAGCCGCCTCGCGCTGGTGGGCATGGGCTGCCAGACCTCGTCACCACCGGTGATGTGGGATCGCAAGGCCGGCAAGGTCAGCAAGCCGTTCCTGTTCAACATCGGGCTCCTGTGCTCGAAGACCTTCGACGACGCGATCTTCCCCGAGCTGTTCGAGGCCAAGTACGGCCTCAAGAAGCACGAGATGGCGAAGATGAACATCAAGGGCGTGTTCCAGATCTGGATGAAGGACGGCTCGTACCACGAGATCGACCTGAAGGAGTGCCACAAGTGGACCCGCACCGGCTGCAAGAACTGCCCTGATTTCGCAGCCGAGCACTCCGACATCGCCACCGGCGGGATCGGCAAGGACAACGACTGGACCCTCACGATCGTGCGCACCGAGCTGGGTGAGGAAGTCATCAACCGGATGATCGCCGACGGCACCATCATCGCCCGTCCCGCCCAGGAGGACGAGGTGGCGATGAAGCTGCTGCGCACCCTGAGCATCGTCAGCCGTCGCCGCTGGCCGGACTTCGCCGACGGCGCACCGAGCGTGGGCGTCCCACCGCCCAAGAAGAAAGAGCCGGTGCCGGCAACAGCCGAACCGGCGACCGATGGCGGAGCGCCCGCAGCGGGCTGACCTCGGGAGAGCCCGACTCAGCCGGTGCCGCAGATCTCGCCCAGACGAGCGAACTCCTCACGCTCGTCATCGGTGAGCTCCTCGCGTTCGAAGAACGCCTTGAGTTCCGTGTCGGATCGGGTGTCGAAGAACGACTCGACGACGCACTCGGCCACGGCGTCGGGCAGCCCACCGTCCACCAGCTGTGCCACGAGCACTCGTTGCGATTCCTGTCGCGACCGCGACTCCCTGCAACCCGTTCCGCCGAGGATGGTCACGAACGCGACGACGCCGACGACAGCTCGCCTCACGGCCGGTGCGCGCCGAGGAGACGGAGCACACCGGCGACGATGTCGTCCTCGCCGACCAGCACCAGGTTCGCCGCGTCGCCGAGCGGGATGAACGAATCCTCGGCCGCGAGGCGCTCGATCGCCCCCGTGTAGCCCCGTTCGGCCAACCCGGACACGATGCCTTCACCGACGCCGGCGCTGCGGCGGGTCTCGTCGACCACCAGCACCTTGCCGATCTCGTGGGCATGTGCGACCACGTCGTCCATCGGCAACGGCGCCAACCAGCGCAGATCGAACACCCGCGCGGTGATGCCTCGCGACGCGAGCCGACGGGCGGCCCGCAACGACAGGTACAGGCCATTGGCCCACGTGACGATCAGGACATCGTCGCCTTGTCGCGCGACTCGGCCCTGGCCGATCGGCACCTGAGCACCGGCCCAACGAGATGGTGCGACGTACCGGGCCGTCCAGTCGCCGTCGTCGGGTTGATGCAGATCGCGCGTGTGGTAGAGGGCGATCGGCTCGAGGAACACCGACACCGTGCCGTCGACATCGGCGGCCGCCACGCAGCTGCGCAGCATGGGGGCTGCGTCGCTGGGGTGCCCGGGGCAGGCGATCACGAGGCCGGGGATGTCGCGCAGCACCGCCACGGCATCGTCGTTGTGGAAGTGGCCGCCGAAACCCTTCTGATAGGCGAGACCGGCAATCCGCACGACCAGCGGGTTGCGATACGCACCGTCGGAGAAGAACGACAGGCTTGCGGCCTCGCCTCGCAATTGGTCCTCTGCGTTGTGCAGGTACGCGAGGTACTGGATCTCGGGAATCGGCAGCAGACCGCTCACCCCTGCTCCCAGTGCAAGGCCCAGAATCGACTGCTCGTCGAGCAGGGTGTCGAAGACCCGGGCTGCGCCCGCCTTCTTGGCGAGACCGCGGGTCACGCCGTACACGCCGCCCTTCGCTCCGACGTCCTCACCGAAGACCATCGCGTGTGGCATCGACAACAGCACGTCGCCCAGGGCACGGTTGATCGTCTCGGCCAGCGTGAGTGCGCCTTCGTCCTCGGGGAGCGTGCCACCGAAGAAGGCTCGACGATCCTCCGGCGCCGCGGAGGCGATCGAGCGCGAGGCCACGCTCGCAGGTCGTCGGGGCGACAACGGCGCCATCACCTCGCTCGCGGTCTCCAGCTTCCGTCGGGTCGACAGGTCGATCGCCAGCGCACGGATCTCGCGCCGCCCGGCCAGGTATCGGTCGACGAGCTCGGACGGTGACGCCGCGCCGGCATCGACCAGCAACCGAGCCGTGCCGAGGAGCGGATCGCGGTCGAGGTCGGAACGCAGCGCCGATGCCCGGCGATACCCGGACTCGACGTCGGTACCGGCATGTCCCATGTACCGCACGGTGCGGAGATGCAACACCGCCGGTCTGCGTTCGGCTCGAACCCACTCGGCCAGGTCACTCGCGGTGTCGTAGGCACCGGCGAGATCGCTGCCGTCGGCACAGGCATACCTGATCCCCGGACGATGCGCGAGTGTCGCCTCCACCCAACCGTTCGGCGAGGGCACGCTGATCCCCCAACCGTTGTCCTCGCACACGAACAGCAGCGGCAGGCCGATGCCGTTGTGGGCGGTGTAGCCGGCCGTGTTCAGCGCACCTTGCGCGGTGGAGTGGTTGACGCTGGCATCGCCGAACGAACACACCACGATCGCGTCGTCCGACCACCGGGTGGCAAGGCCGAGGCGACGAGCACGGTCGATCGCAAAGGCGACACCGAGGGCGCGCGGCAGATGCGACGCGATGGTCGACGTCTGCGGGATGATGTCGAGGTCGGCATGACCGAACACCTTGTGCCGACCTCCGGCGATCGGCTCGTCGGCCAGCGCGAGCATCCCGGCAAGCACGTCGCGCGCGCCGACGAGGCGAGCGGG
>JAYUSX010000289.1:0-3852 GCA_043755475.1 Actinomycetota bacterium | reverse complement strand
CAACTGCGGCATCGAGGTCCGACTGGGCCATGGCGACAAGCCCGACTCGCCCGACACCGGAAACACGCCCGACACGCCCGACACGCCCGACACGGCGTCGGCGAGCGTCCCCGTCGGCCTCCCCCGCCGCTTCGAGCGCATCCGCGGCGACAAGGCGCATCCGGCGTCGAAGGGCTACACGTGCGAGAAGGCACTGCGCCTCGACCACTATCAGAACGGCACGAACCGCATCACCTCGCCACTGCGGCGCCGAGCCGACGGGTCCTACGAGGAGATCGACTGGGACACGGCGATCCGCGAGGTAGCCCAACGCTTTGCCGCGGTGCGCGACGCCCATGGAGGCGAGTCGATCTTCTACTACGGAGGGGGCGGTCAGGGGAATCATCTGGGCGGTGCGTACAGCGGCGCCACGCTGCGGGCCCTCGGTGGTCGCTACCGCGCGAACGCGCTCTCCCAGGAGAAGACCGGTGAGTTCTGGGTGAACGGCAAGATGTTCGGCGGCGGCGTGCGCGCCGACTTCGAGCACACCGAGGTTGCGGTGTTCGTCGGCAAGAACCCGTGGCAGAGCCACGGCATCGCCCGCGCCCGCACGGTGTTGAAGGAGATCGCCAACGATCCCGCGCGATCGATGATCGTGATCGATCCGAAGCGGAGCGAGACCGCCGAGTTGGCCGACTTCCATCTCCAGGTGAAGCCGGGTGCCGATGCATCGTGCTTGGCGGCCATGGTCGCCGTGCTCGTGCAGGAGGGACTGGTCCGGCGCAGCTGGGTCGATGAGCACACCACAGGCTTCGACGAGATCACCGCAGCGTTCGCGTCGATCGACATCGACGCGGCCGCAGCGCGGTGCGGCGTCGATGCCGAGCAGATCCGTGCCGCAGCGCGCCGTATCGCCTCGGCCGCCAGCGTGGCGGTTGTCGAGGATCTCGGCATTCAGATGAACCGTCACAGCACGCTCAACAGCTGGTTGGAGAAGCTGCTGTGGACCCTCACGGGGAACTTCGCGATCCCGGGCGGGCAGTACATGGCCACGTCGATCGTGAGCCTGGTGCGCAACACCGGGGCGATCGCCGCCGGAAAACCCGAGAGCGTCTCCCCAGTGGTCGGAGCCAGGATCATCAGCGGTCTGGTGCCGTGCAACGTGGTGCCCGACGAGATCCTCACCGATCACCCTCGCCGGTATCGGGCGATGCTCGTCGAGAGCGGCAACCCGGCTCATTCGCTCGCCGACAGCCAACGCATGCGCGAGGCGCTGGCGGCGCTCGACCTCGTGGTCGTGATCGACGTGGCGATGACCGAGACTGCTCGTCTCGCCCACTACGTCCTGCCTGCGCCCACGCAGTACGAGAAGTGGGAGGCGACGTTCTTCAACTTCGACTTCCCGCACAACGTCTTCCATCTGCGCAGACCAGTCCTCACGCCACCCGAGGGCGTGCTGCCAGAACCCGAGATCCACGCACGCCTGTGCGAGGCGCTCGGCGCAATGAGGCCCGAACAGCTCACGCCGCTGCGCGCCGCAGCGGAACTCGGGCGCGCCGAGTTCGCCACCGCCTTCTTCGAGGTGACCGCGGCCGATCCTCAGCTCGGCGCACTCGCGCCCGTGGTGTTGTACCGCACGCTCGGCCCCACGTTGCCCGACGGAGCGGCGTCGGCGGCCGTGCTATGGGGCGCTGCGCATCGTTGCGCGCTCGGCTTCGAATCGTCGGTGCGCGGTGCTGGATTCACCGGCGACGGTCTGGAACTGGGCGAGGCGCTGTTCGACGCCATCCTTGCCGGCCGGCACGGGGTCACGTTCTCCCACGACGAGTGGGATGCCGTGTGGCCACGCGTGCAGACCGATGATCACCGCATCCACCTCGCCATCCCCGAGTTGCTCGATGAGCTGACCACGCTTGCCGACGAGCCGTCGATCGCATCGGTCGAGTTCCCGTTCGTCCTGTCGGCTGGCGAGCGCCGCTCGTTCACCGCGAACACGATCATCCGCGATGCCTCGTGGCGCAAGCGCGATGCCGAAGGGGCCCTGCGCCTCAGTCCGTCGGATGCAGCGTCGATCGGTGTGGCCACCGGTGGTCGTGTGAAGGTGACCACGGCTCGCGGTTCCGCCGAGGTGGTGGTCGAGGTGTACGAGGGAATGCAGCAGGGACACATCTCGCTGCCCAACGGACTGGGTCTCGACCAGGCCTCCGCCGTCGAACACGTCGGTCTGCAGCGAACCGGTGTGGCACCCAACGAGTTGACCGACAACCAGCAGCGCGACTGGATCGCCGGCACGCCGTGGCACAAGAGCGTTCCGGCGCGCCTCGAGCTGGTGGGCTGATCGCGGCGGGACGCCGGGCGCGATCGCGCCTCGATCCTGGCTGCCGACTGACCTTCTCAGGACCGCAGGTGGCGGAGCACGCGACGCACGTCGTCGGTGAGCGTGACCGGCCGGGTGCCGCGCTCGACCGCATCGAGCAGTCCCTCGAGGTCGGTGAGCAGATCGGCATGGCGACTGCGTCCCATCCGTGCCGTCGCGTACCCGGCACCGATCGCGACGGGGGTCGCGACCGCGACGATCGGCGTCGCAACCGCGACGAGGACGCCGGTTGCGACCAAGCTGAACCCGCCGACTGCCGCACCCCCGGCCAGTGCCTCGGTTCGTTGCGGCGCCCGGTCGGCGACCAGCCGAACGAGCGTGCGGCCGTGGTCGACGATGCTCGTGCGCGCCTCGACCCGAGCGAGTTTGCGGAGGCTTGCCGGGCTCGACCCGGTCCTGGCCAGGCGCTGCACGGTGCCGAGCGCATCGGTCCGCTTGCGCCACTCGCCCCAGTCGGCGGCGCTCCGCGACCGACGCATGCCGTGCTGGCGTTGGAGCAGGTCGTCGAGTCTGCCGAGCAACGTGTCGACGTCGAGTGCCACGATGCGATCGATCGACGTGTCGCGCGGTCCGACCAATCGATCGAGGGCTCGGCTCGGTGGCATGGTGCCGAGCCGTTCGATGGCGAGCGAGACCCGCACGGCATCGGGATCGAGCCCTGCCTCCGCGGCTGCTTCGAGCACGACGCGCTCGTTCATCCGGGCAGAGGAATCGGGCACGGTCGGGTGGGCCGCGGTCATCTCGCTGGCACGGCGCAACACACGATCGACGGCATCTCGTTCGAGCTCCACGCCGAAAGGCTACGACGATCGAGCCACCCGGTGCGGCCGCGAACTCGCGCCACACGGCGTGTGGTCTTCGTCGGATCTGGTCTTGGGGGTGGACGCCGCCGACGGAATTGTTACTATGGCCGTAGTGCTAATTCCCCCCATGCACGACGCCTGCGGACCAGCAGACGCCCCCGGACACCAAGGGAGCCTCCCATGACTTCGTTCGATCTCGATCTCAGCAAGTACAACCTCGGCTGGAGCGACGAAGTCGAGTACGCGTTCGCGCCGAAGAAGGGTCTCAACCCCGACGTCGTCGACCAGATCTCATGGTGGAAGGGCGAGCCCAGGTGGATGACGGCCCAGCGCCAGCGCAGCCTGCGCTTGTTCGATCGCAAGCCGATGGCGCCGTGGTTCGCCACGAACATGCCCGACATCGACTTCCAGGACATCTTCTACTACCTGAAGCCGGCCACCGATCAGGTCAGCGAATGGGACGATCTGCCCGAGCAGATGAAGGCGACGTACGAAAAGCTGGGCATCCCCGAGGCAGAGCGCAAGTACCTCGCCGGTGTCACCGCGCAGTACGAGAGCGAAGTGGTGTTCCACCGCAACCGTGAAGACCTCGAGGCACAAGGCATCTTGTTCTGTGACATGGACACGGCGCTGCGCGAGTATCCCGAGCTGGTGCAGCGGTACTTCGGCTCGGTCATCCCGGCGGCCGACAAC
>JAYUSX010000288.1:0-3855 GCA_043755475.1 Actinomycetota bacterium | reverse complement strand
ACGAGATCCGACTCGCCGCACGCCAGGACCATCTGAACGAGTTCGCGCTGACCCTGCGTCGCGGTGTGCTTGCACCGGTGCGGCCGGTGCACGTGGCTTCGCAGTACCGGCGCCAAGCACACCGCTTGGCCCGCCTGGTTCGCTTCTCTCCCATCGCAGATCGTCCGGAAGAGCTGCTCACCCTCGTCGCTGCCCGGCGAACAGGAGCGGCCGAAGTGGTGGTCGGCGACCGCTGACCTCAGCCTCATCAGCCCATCATCCATCCATCACATCTCGGCGTCACGGTGTGCTCATGGCATCCGACGTCGGCACCCGACTCTCACCCGCGACCGCTCGGCTGGTGCGCCGCGTCGGCTTCGGGCTGCGCCCCGACCAGCTCGACGAACTCGCCGGCCTCGACCCCCGAGGTGTGGTCGACTGGCTTCTCGGCGCTCCCGCGCCACCCGATCCGTGGGGCGACACCTCCTACGCCGTCGGTGTCGACGGCTCGGGCGGCGATCGACGCCGCGCCGCGTTGTCGGCGATCTCTCGATGGACCGAGTCGATCGTGGCCGAGTCCGCCCCGCTCACCGACTGGGTGGCCTGGTTTTGGCACGGCCACGTCGTGAGCGCCCTGCCCGAGGTGAAGAACCCTCAGCTGATGGTCGATCAGCTCGGCGTGTTCCGGTCGTTCGGCCGCGGCTCGTTCGGCGCCCTGCTCCAGGCCGTCACGACCGATCCGGCGATGCTGCTGTATCTCGACGGCAACGAGTCCACCCGCGAGGCACCCAACGAGAACTACAGCCGAGAGCTGCTCGAACTGTTCACGGTGGGCCACGGCTCGTACACCGAGGACGACATCGCCGCGGGCGCCAAGGCGCTGTCTGGGTGGCGCGTCCAGCGCGCCTCTGGCACTGCCGTGTTCGTGCCCCGCCGGCACCACGACACGGGCGGTCGATACCTCGGCATCGACGGAGTTCAGGATGTGGCATCGGTGATCGAGGCGATTGAGGCGCACCCGGCACTCGCGACGAACATCGCCGGACAGCTCGCCCGGACGGTGGTGGGCCCGACGGCCGACATCGACACGATCGAGACGGCGGCTTCCGCCTACCGCATCAGCGGCGGCTCGATCGACGCCCTCGTCCGGGCGTTGCTGACCTCGGTGGCCGACGGCGTCGATGGAGGCCACGTCGTGGCCGCGCCGTATCCATGGATGATCGCAGCCCTTCGCTCCACCGGTGCCACCATCGACCCGAAGACGATGTTCGCCCAGCTGCGCGCCGCCGGCCAGGTTCCATGGTTCGCTCCGAACGTGAGCGGCTGGCCGAGCGGTGCCGCGTGGGACAACGCGGCCACCGTCGTCGCCAGGTTCACGCTGGCGCAGGCGATCGCCGAAGCCACACCATCCGACGCCGCCGTGCTCACCGTCGCGGACCTGACCGGTCTGAACACCCTCCTGGGGCTCGCCGACGAGTGGAACGACACGTCACGCCTCGCTCTGGAGCGGACCGACGATGCGCGGTACCGCCTCGCTCTGGCGCTCTGCGCTCCCGAGTTCATCAACGTCTGATCCCACGATCCGGAGCCGCCATGACCACCCTGCCACCACCCTCGATGACCTCTCCGGGCGGTCCACCTCCGCAGCGACCACCCGAACTCGCCTACCTCATCGCGCCGCGCCGCCTCCACCCCGTGTCCCGACGGTCGTTGATCCTCGGCGCGGGCGGCCTCGTGGTCAGCGCGGGTGGCATCGCCGCATGGATGCGCGCCGGTCGATCAGATTCACGAACGACGCCGCCCTCGATGCAGGCCGGAGCTGACACACCCATGGCCACCGACGCTTCCTCCGCCAACGAGACGGGTTCCACCAGTGCCACGTCGACCTCGCTGCCCGACCCAGCTGCTCCGGTGGCGGACCGCGTGCTCGTGGTGGTGCAGATGAGCGGAGGCAACGACGCCCTGAACACACTCGTGCCGATCGTCGGCGGCTACCACGACGCCCGGCCCACGATCGGGCTGGCCGACGACACGCTGATCGCGCTGCCTGGCGACTCGACCTACGGTCTACACCCCGCGCTCGGAGCCCTGACGCCGCACCTGAACGCCGGTCGACTCGGGATCGTGGCCGGCATCGGATTCGCCGAACCCGACCGGAGCCACTTCGCTGCGCTCGACATGTGGTGGTCGGCGGCTCCGGGTGAGACGTTCCGTTCGGGCTGGTTGGGGAGATGGCTCGATCTCCACGCACCGGGTTCGATCGAGCCCGACACGCTGCGGGCGATCGGGCTCGGTGGTGCGGTCCCCGCGCTGAAGGCCGATCTGACCAACGTCGTCGGGGTGAACGAGCTCGACCGCTTCGCCCTGCCCCACACCGACGCGGCGCTGCTGGACGCCTGGTCGACGCTCAGCCCGTCGCACGCCGACGCACGGACAGCAACCGAAGCGTTTCTCGCGATCGTCTCGAGCGGGACGGCGACCTCGACCGGCCGGGACCCATCGGCCGGCACGGACGAGACCGTGATCGATCTTCTCGTGGCTGCCGCCGAACTGATCATCACCCAGCCCGCGGTGCAGATCGTGCACGTCACGATGGGCAGCTTCGACACGCACGCCGCCCAACTCGACACGCACCTCCGATTGTTGGGCGAGTTGGCAGCCGGCATCGCTGCGTTCCAACAACGGCTCGTCGATGCGGGGCAGTCACACCGAGTGCTACTGCTGACCACCAGCGAGTTCGGACGACGGGTTGCCGAGAATGGCAGCTCCGGTACCGACCACGGCAAGGCCGGTGTGCAGTTCGTGATCGGCGACGCAGTCCGCACCGGCGAGGTCCCCGGTGAGGTCCCTGGTGGCGGCCCCGGTCGGAGCGGTGGCGCGGCATCGGTGTTCGGCACGATCGATCCGACCGATCTGGTGGACGGCGACCTGCGGCCGGTGGTCGATCCCCGATCGCTGTATGCCACGGCGCTCGACTGGCTGGGGGCCGACCCGAGCGGCGCAACCGCCGACATCGTCCTCGGGTCGCGCTACGAACGCCTCCCGTTCCTTCGTGCCTGATCGGTCACCGACGTCCTGACGGGTCGATGCCCGATCGCCGCCGTCATTGCAGGCCGGCGTAGGAACCGCCGTCGACGTGCAGTTGCAGACCGGTGACGAACTTGGCCTGCTCGCCGCACAAGAAGGTGACGATCGAACCGAAGTCGCCAGGATCACCCAGCGTGCCGAGGCCCGATGCATCGCCGTACAACTGCGTGACCCGGTCGGTGGCGTGCAGACCAGGCTGTACCGAGTTGACCGTGACGCCGTCGGCCGCAACCTCGCGGGCGACGGTCTTCAGGAAGCCGGTCACACCGGCGCGCGCCGTGTTCGACAGGATGAGCGTGGGGATCGGCTGACGCACCGACACCGACGTGATCGCGACGAAACGCCCCCAGCGCTGATCGCGCATGGCGGGAATCGCCGCCTTGGCCATCCCGACCACACTCATCAGCGAGAGGTCGAGCGCCACGTCGTACAGCTCGAGCGGAGTCGATTCGAACGTGCCTGCCGGCGGCCCACCGGCGTTCGCGACCACGATGTCGACGCCACCGAGCGCTTCACCGGCGGCAGCGACGAAGCCGGCGCCGCCCGCCGCGTCGGCGACATCGTGCACGAGCGCCACACATCCGTGTCCGATCCGGGCCGCAGCATCGTCGATGCGCGCCCGATCGCGCCCGCAGATCGCGACGCGCACACCTTCCGCCGCGAGCGCCCGAGCTGCGGCGAATCCGAGACCGGCCGACGCCGCAGCGACGGCGGCGCGACGGCCTGTGAGTCCGAGGTCCATGGATCAGACCGTAGCTGTCGATCGGCGGACGGGGCCGACTAACGTCA
>JAYUSX010000287.1:0-3870 GCA_043755475.1 Actinomycetota bacterium | reverse complement strand
CGATCCTCGGGGACCGCCGGATGTTTCGACGGCGGCCCGGTGCCGACCGAGATGCCGCTCGGAAGTCCGTCGGCTCGATACTGACCTCGCGGTTCGCGTTGGCACAGGTCGCGACGAAGTGGGTCGAACCGGTCGGGATCACCGAAGACCCGCGGATCTCGATTCGCTGCGGCCACCGACAACCGCACGAGCGCGCCCTCGGGGAGGAGGCGTCCGAACCGTTCCACCTCGTGCCGCGCGAAGCGATCGATCGACACGATCGGCGCGCTGTGTCGCATCGTCTCCAACACCGCAGCCTTCGCCGTGAGTGGATCCGCCCGCACCTGGTCGAGTCGCATCGGCACGGCGAGCAGGTGGCACCACAGGTTGGCGAGCACTCCGTGGAGCGTTCCATGGTCCATCTCGAGCAGGGTGGTCGCCAGATCGGCGCCCGTGCCCGAGTGACGAGCGATGATCGAGAGAAGGTCGTCGCCCGATCCGTTCCGACGATCGGCCAGCAACGGTTCGGCCCATCCTGCGATCGCATCGAGGGCATCGAGGCCCTCCTGTCGCGACATCGGCTCCCATCCGGGCGCTCGTTGGATCTGCAGGTACCAACGGGCCAGATCTGTCGTCGGTTCGACCGACATCGCCGCGCACAAGAGTTCGAACGGGAACCGCGCCAGCACTTCGGTGGCGAGGTCGTGCTGCAGTGTCTGTGCAAGCCGTCTCACGATCGCCTCGCCCTGCTCGTCTGCCGTCCATTCGAAACAACGGAGCACGTCGAGTTCCGACCCGAGGTCACGACCCCAACCGGCCCTGCCGCACATGAACGCGCGCGACCGGGATTCGAAGTTGGCGTCGTCGGCCATCAGGCTCGTGACGTCGTCGTAGCGACTGATCCAGAACGCGTTGCCGGGCCAGTCTCGATAGCAGGGGTAGTGCTCGCGGAGGACGGCGACCAACGGGTATGGATCGTTCAGATACGCATCGGAGGCGAGTTGGCGCGGCTTGATGAGCTCGGTGGTCTCACCCGGTCGGGTGCGCTGGTACACCTCGTAGCTGCGGAATCCCGTCATGCGCGCTCGTCTTCGAGAGCGAGCCACAACGATCGGATGGCGCCGAGCCCGATCGGGGCGAGCGACGTACCGTCGAGGTCCTTCGGCATGCGCATCTCGTCGATGCTCACGGACACGCCGCGCCTGGCCAGCACGCTCGCCAGAACCTTCGACCCGAGCACCGACTCCTGCTGGCTGATCCACGCGCCTGGGCACAGGTGCGGGCCGACCCCGAAGGCCATGTGGCTGCGTCGACCATCCTTGTCGTACCCGCTGCGAATGATCTTGCCGGTGTACAGATCGGGTCTGAAGACGTCGAAGCGTTCTGGATCGGCGAACACCCGGTCGTCGTGGTTAGCCGAGAAGTCGACCATGTTCACCAGCGACCCTGCGGGGATGGTGACGCCATGGAGCGTGACATCCCACGTGGTGTGCCTCGGCTGGCCACCGATCGAGCTGGCGGTGCGCAAGGTCTCGTGGAACGCGGCGTCCCAAGCGCTCGAATCGGCGCACACGCGGTCGTACTGGTCGCGGTGCTGCAGCAGCAGGTACCACATGTTCAGGATCGCACCCCGCGTCGTCTCGCCACCTCCGCCCACGACGAGCGCGATGTTCGAGGTGATCTCCTCGGCGGACAACAGGCCGCCGTCGACGACCGTGGTGCACAGCTCGCTGATGATGTCCTTGCCGATCGGGTTGCCCGCAACGTCATAGAGGAACGTCGGTTGCACGCGCCGCTGTGCCACCAGCTCGGCGACGTAGTCCTCGAGGTCCTGCCGGGCGCCGATGCCCAGATGCGCCGTCTCGGATCCACCGAGTCCGTTCATCATCGACGAGTACCAGTAGAAGAACTGCGAGCGGGCCTCGTCGGGGAAGCCGAGCACCTGGCACACCACCCGAATGGGGAACTCGTTGGCAAAGGCCCCGCCCAGCTCGACGCTGATCCTGTTCGGATCGTGTTCGTCGGCGATCACCGAATCTGCCGGCGCGGAGCCGTCGAACCAGGTGGCGATCATCTCCTCGGCGAGGCGTTCGATGATCGGGATGCGCTTGTCGAGGGCCTGGCCCACGAGGTGCCGACCGTAGAGGTTGCGGCGTCGGCGATGCTCCACACCCGACAGCTCGAGCTGGGTGTTGCCCAGCACACCGTTCGACATCCCCTTGGGGATGGTGTTGAAGCCCTCGTCGTCGTTGTAGCACGCCTCGACGTCGTCGTAACGGGTGACCCAGTAGCAGTTGTGCAGCGTGTCGTGGAACACCGGGTGATGGTCGCGCATGATCCGGTAGTACGGGTACGGATTGCGGACGAATTCGGCGGAGTCGAAGATGCGCGGGTCGATCAGCGGGGTGCCGTCGGACGCGTGGCCCATGTCGACGGCCTGACCGATCGGCATCAGTGGGAAGTCACGGCGAGCGCCTGGGACAGGATCGGCCAGGCCCATCGTCTCGTCGAGGACCTGGTGGAACGGGCACACGCTCATTGGGTGGAACCTCCGGTGGCGGGTAGCGGCGACTCTACGATCGCTTGCGTTCGCCACCGAACCCGAACGGTGAGCAGACTCTCGCACATGCCCCAGGTCTACGTGATCACCGACCCATGCGTGGATGTCATGGACCGCAGCTGCATCGAGGTCTGCCCGGTCGACTGCATCCACCCGGGCGACGATCTCGACCGGATCTGCTACGTCGACCCGAACGAATGCATCGGGTGCAACCTGTGTCTGCCCGCGTGTCCGGTCGGCGCGATCTTCACCGCCGACGGCCCACCTGCTGCAGCATCGGCTTGGGTGGCCCTGAACGCTCTGTGGTTCACCGACCGCGACGCCGCCCGGGCAGAGGTGAACCGCCTCGCCGGCTGACACCCCCGCGATGAGAGATGAGTGCCGGTGCCGCCCTCATCTCTCATCGGGATGAGCGTCCCCGCCCGGGCGATGAGAGATCGGGGCGCCAGGGGCACTCATCTCTCATCGCGGTTTGGGTGGGCGTTGCATGATCGCTGGGTCGATGCCGGGGCGGTACAGCTCGTGGGCGCGGCGCCATTGGGCGAAAGCGGCCAGGATGTGCGGCGGGTCGCCGTGGATCTCGGTGAAGGCCCCGTTCATCGCACGTGTGTCGAAGTAGGCCGCGTCGACGCCGTCGGCATACAGACGGCAGGCTGGTTCGTAGCCCATGTCGGTCAACCGCTGATACTCCGCCTCGAAGTCGTGCACGAGGTAGGCCTGATGGTGGAAGCCCTCCTGGCCGGCGGCATACATGTCGCGATAGATCGATGGCGTCTCGTCGTGTTGGACGATGAACTGCACCATCACGTCGCCGAGGTAGCCGAACGCGTACGAGACATCGGCCTCTGCGTCGGTGCCGCGATACATGAACCGGTCGGTTCGGTGGTGATGCGTCACCACGAACGGCCCGGCCCCGTGGACGTCGCTCCAGCGCTGGATCGACGCCTCGAGATCGTTCACGAGATAAGCCACCTGGAACAGCGTGCGGGTTTCCATGCACGCAGTTCAGCAGGCGCGTGCAGATCGGCACGTGACGGAGCGTCGACCCTCGGGCCGGACCAGCGGGTCGATCCCGCGGGATAGCGTCACAGCATGACCGACTGGACCGACGCGCTGATCCCCGACCAGAAGGGCCGCGTGGCTCTGGTCACCGGCGCCAACAGCGGCATCGGGTTGGAAGCGGCGCGGATGCTGGCCCAGCACGGCGCCACCGTGGTGCTCGCCTGTCGCACTCGATTGAAGGCCGAGGCAGCGCGCGACTCTAGGCATATAGACTATCACGTGCCAGCCACTTGTGGGTCACTAATCCTCGACAGTACACGCCCTCAAGG
>JAYUSX010000286.1:0-9708 GCA_043755475.1 Actinomycetota bacterium | reverse complement strand
GCGTGCCGTCGCACACAGGGGTGTGCGGTGATGCGGGTCGGGCTGATCGCACCAGCATGGCTGCCGATTCCGGCTCCGGCCTACGGGGGCACCGAGACCGTGGTCGACACGCTCGCGAGGGGACTGCGTGCGGCGGGGCACGAGGTGCTGCTCGTGTGCCATCCGGACTCGACGTGCGATGTGCCGCGAGCGTCGGTGGTCCCGGCCGCCGACACGGTGCGAATGGGCCGAGCCAGCATCGAGCTGGAACATGCGATCGGGGCCTACGAGCTGGTGCAGGGCTGCGACGTCGTGCATGACCACACACTCGCCGGCCCCCTCTACTCGGCGCGATTTCCGGATCTGCCCGTCGTGGCGACCAATCACATGCCGTTCACGCGCACGATGACGGCGATCTTCGGTGCTGCGGTGCCGCGCGTCGGGCTGATCGCCATCTCTCACTCGCACGCCGCGTCCACCGAGCTGCCCATCGCCGGAGTCGTGCACCACGGCGTCGATCTCCGTGAGTTCCCCGAGGGCGCCGGAGACGGTGGCTATGTGGCGGTGCTCTCGCGCATGACACCGGAGAAGGGCATCCACCGGGCCATCGCGATCGCGCGTGCGGCCGGCGTGCAGTTGCAGATCGCCGCCAAGATGCGCGAGCCGCACGAGCGCGCGTACTTCGACGAGTTCGTGCGGCCGCACCTCGGCGACGGCGTCGTGTACCTCGGAGAGCTCGGCGCCGCCGAGAAGCGGAGCCTGCTGGCCGGCGCTGCGGCGTTGCTCAACCCGATCGGCTGGCCCGAGCCGTTCGGGATGGCGATGGTGGAGGCCATGGCCTGTGGCACTCCCGTCGTGGGCTGCCCGCAGGGCGCCACCCCCGAGATCGTCGTCGACGGGGTGACCGGTTACCTGAGCGACAACGACGACGAGCTGGCAGCCGGCGTGCGTGCGCTGCACCTCATCGAGCGCGGGGCGTGCCGCCGACGCATCGCTGAGTTCTTCTCGGTCGAGCGCATGGTGGAGGGTCACCTGCGCGTCTACGAACAGCGACGACTCCGAACAGCGACGACTCCGAACAGCCTCATTACCACCAGGACGCCCATGACCGGGGTACCGGGACGCGATCGGATCGGATGAAGTGTCACGGTCCGGCCGTGTCACCGCCTCTTGTAGGCTTCGTCGCCACGCAGTCGAAGGAGTTCCGATGACGAGCCTGCCCAACCGTCCTCACACCGCCGTGGTGGTGGTCGACGTCCAGAACGGGGTGGTCGAAGGAGCGCACCGACGCGACGAGGTCATCGCCAACATCAACGATCTCGTCGACCGCGCCCGGGCGGCGGATGTTCCGGTCGTCTGGGTCCAACACCAGAGCGAGGAGCTGCCCGAGGGCAGCGATCGATGGCGCTACGTTCCCGAACTGCGGGCGGGTGATGGCGAGCCAGTCGTCCACAAGCGCTACGGCGACTCGTTCGAGGACACCACGTTGGAGCACGAGTTGGCGTCGCGAGGCGTTGGGCGCATCATCGTCGCCGGTGCCCAGACGGATGCGTGCGTTCGGTCCACTCTCCACGGCGCGTTCACGAGGGGCTACGACGTCACCCTCGTCGCCGACGCCCACACCACCGAGGACCTCACCCCGTGGGGCGCTCCGCCGGTCGAGCAGGTGATCGCCCACACGAACCTGTACTGGGCGTGGCAGGCGGCGCCGGGTCGCACCGCTGCGGTGGTTCCTGCGGCTGCGGTCGACCTCTCGCCATCGTCGGGCTGAGGTTCACGGAGTCGAGGTCGCTGTCAGCGAACGCGACGACGAGGTGGACGGCGGTGAAGACCAGGGCCAGCCCGCCGAACCACTTGTGAAGATCGAGCCACCACGCCGGCCTGAGGCGCGTGCCGGTCTCCCGAGGGCCTGTCGAAACCGGCAGAAATGTCTGTCGACCGCAATCCACGGGTTGCTCCGCCCCGAACAGCTGGTCGACGAGCCGATCTCGCGGTTCTCACAGTGGAGGAGTCCGCCCATGACCATCACACGACGATCGCTGATCGGCGGTGGCGCCGCGCTCGCAGGAGCAGCAGCGGCCACCCTCGCCAGTGGAGGAACAACGAACGCGTCGGCGCCCATCGAGTTGTCAGCACAGGACCTGGCGACGCTCGACATCCCGGTCATGCTGTCGGTCACCGACGCCAAGAGGGGCGAGATGGAGATCCTGATCGGTGAGCAGGCGATCACGTTCACCGACAAGGCACTGGTCGCCAAGTTGGCCCGCACATCACGCAAGGCGGTGAAGTGATGTCATCGCATCGCGAAGCACCATCGGTTTCCAAGGACCCGGTCGCAGACAACACCGACGTGTACGCCTTCAGAACGCCTGGCGACACCGTCACGCTCATCGCCTGCTACCTGCCCGGCCAGTCGCCGGCCGGAGGCCCGAACTTCTACGAGTTCGGCGACGACGTGCTGTACGAGATCAAGATCGACAACAACAACGATGCCAAGGAGAACATCGTCTTCCAGTTCCGGTTCAAGACGGTCAACACCAACCCGAACACGTTTCTGTACAACACCGGGCCGATCGGCTCGCTGAGCGACTCGAACTGGAACCGCCGCCAGTTCTACACCCTCACGCAGGTGACGAAGATGGACGCCTCCGGCCGTCGCGATCGTGATCGCGACCGCACCACCGTGTTGGGGACGGAGCTGAAGACGCCGCCGGTGAACGTCGGTCCGCGCTCCACCCCGAACTACGAGGCCCTGGCCTCGGCGGCCGTGCACACGTTGACCCACCCGACCACCGGGCACACCATCAAGGTGTTCGCCGGCCAGCGTGCCGACGCCTTCTTCGTCGACCTGGGCTCGATCTTCGACCTCGGTACGTTGCGGCCGTTCCAGGGTGCTCATGCCATCTCGTTGCCCGGCGTGAGCGATGACGGCGTCGATGCACTCGCGCAGGCCAACGTCCACGCCATCGTCATCCAGGTGCCGATCGCGATGCTCACGTCTAACGGCTCGGTGCCCACCGACGTGATGAGCCCGATGGCGACGATCGGGGTCTACGCCTCGGCCTCGCGTCAACGTGGGTCGACCATCCGCAACGGCCAGCGCACGAGCATGGGTCCGTGGGAGCAGGTGTCACGTCTGGGCAACCCGTTGTTCAACGAGGTGATCGTGCCCATCGCTCGCAAGGACGAGTGGAACGCCACCGACCCGAGCGGCGACAGCGTCTTCGCCCAGTACGTCGCTCGCCCCGAACTGGCCCGTCTGCTGCCGGTGCTCTACCCGGGCGTGTTCCCGAACCTCGCTGGGCTCAACGCCGACAGAGCCGACCTGTTGGCGATCCTGATGACCGGTCTTCCCACCGGCGTGGTGCCAGGGTTCCAGAACTACACCGGTCCGACGCAGGCCGACCTGCTGCGCCTCAACGTGGCCGTACCGCCGGCAGCGGGCACCCCGAATCGACTCGGTCTGGTCGGTGGTGATCCTGCGGGGTTCCCCAATGGGCGCCGACTCGTCGACGATGTCACCACCATCGAGCTCCGTGCGGTCGCCGGTCTGACCTACCCGCTGGTGGCGCCCTCGTACACGGCCGACGGTGCCGCCGCGGCGATCGAGGACGGCACGTTCAACAACCCAGGTCGAGTGTTGCTCAACGACTTCCCGTACATGGGCACGCCCTACAGCGGATACTCGGTGGGTACATGAGCGGAGACCACGCCCATCTCCATACCCACGGCCACGCCCACGCATGGCGCGATCCGCACGCGGCACCAGGGTGGGCATCGGTGCTCGACATCGGCGGAGACGTCGGTGCCGTGATCGCTCGACTGACCGACGACACTCCGTCCGGTGAGCTGATGGCCTGTCGACGCGGCGATCCGGGGGCGCACTTCCACACCGGTGTCCATCTCCGCAGCGACGGCAGCGGTGAGGAAAACGGCGACGAGTGGATCGCAGTGTTCCCCGAGGTGGTCGCCGGGGCCTACTCGCTGCTCACCGACGATGGCATGGAGCACACGCCGTTCGAGGTGACCGGCGGTCAGGTGACCTCGCTCGACCTGACGGTGGCGATGCCGGCCAGCCGAGGCTGATCGCCCTGAGCCGGGACCGTCACCTCATTTCTGCTCGAGTGATCGAACCCGGCGTCGGGGCTACAGCAGGCCTGCGTCGCGGAGCAGGTCGATCATCAGATCGGGTCGGCGCGTGTAGATCCCGTCGACACCCATCTCGATCAGATCCCGCAGATCGTCGGGGTCGTCGACCACCCAGGTGAGCACAGCGACATCGTGACGGTGGGCGAAGTCGAGGAAGGCGGTGGTGATCCGCCGCGTTCCGTCATCCGCGATGAACGCTGGCTGGCTGACGAGTTGGTTGGTCACGAAGTTGGGGTCGTTGGACTCGCGAGCCGCTCGGGTCGCGGCGCGCTCCGCACTCGTGCCCGACGTGCGTAGCGTCGGGCAGAGGGTGCGGAACAATTCGACCTGCTCGTCGATGTCCACACCCACGTACACGTCATCGGTTCGATCGAGGCGAACGATCAACGAGCACACGGGCTCCACGGCGGTTGTTCGTTGGTCCTTCAGATCGAGCGTCACCAAGGTGTTCGGATACTGCATGAGGATCGACTCGATGGTGGGGATCGTGATGCCGAGCCCGCGAAACAGGTGGTCGCCGTCACGTTCGAACGCCCATCCGGCGTCGAGGGCCGCCAGTTCGGCGTAGGTCTTGTCGTGCACATTGCCGGTGCCGTTGGTGGTGCGGTCGAGCGAGGCGTCGTGAAAGGCGATTGGCACCCCGTCGGCGGTGATCAGAACGTCGGCATCGATCACGTCGCCGCCCATCGCCATGCTGTGTTCGTACGCGTAGAGCGTGTTCTCCGGGTACAACCCATCGCCGCCGGCGTGCGGGATGACCAGTGGCCGCCCCACGCGGAATGGGTTGTCGCTCGCAGTTGCGGTGATCGATGACGATGTGCCCGACGGCGTGGTCGGGTCCGAGCGTGTGCTCGTGGCGCACGATGCAGCACCGCACCCGATGATGCACATCAGCAGCGCGCAAGCAAAATGTTTCGTCTGCCGAGTGGAACGTCGAGGTCGATGGTGATCGTCGGGAATGGTCGGGACAGTACATGTGTGCGCCCGATGTGATTGCGCACGTGTGCGGCGCGTCAGGTGAAGGGGAGCGATCCGTCGATCACCAGATGCGCACACGAGATGGGGTCGTCGCGATCGATGTAGGCGGCCTCGTTGGGCATCCACACGTCGAGCCACATGCGTCGGGACGATTCACCGTCGCGGGCCACTCCTCTCGCCAGACGAACATCGGCCGGTGCGTCGACCCACACCCTCACGGAGAGGTCGTCGCGGAACATCTGGTGCAGGGCGCAGACGCCCTCCACGATCACCACGCCGGTCGGGTCCAGCGTGCGGCCCGTCCGTGACACCTTGGCCGCCCAGTCCCACCCGTCGTACACAACACCGTGTCCGTCGAGCAGCGGATCGAGCACCGATCGGCGAAGTCGGTCGAGGTCGAACATCGTTCCGTTCCAGAACTCGTCCGTGGCCACGACCTGTGCGTCGGCAAGTCGGGCCGCGACCTCTCGCGCCAGCGTCGACTTGCCCGCCGCGCCCGGACCGCCGATGCCGACGAGGACGAACGGAGCAGCGAGTCGACATGCGGCGATCGCGTCGATGACGCTGCTGATCTGCGATGGCTCGTGATCCGAGGGTCCTTCGATGTTGTCTATGGCGTCGGCACCTTGATCGCGTCGAGGTCGACCTTCATCGGCACTGCGCCAGGCTTTGCCGGCACCGCAGGCGCGGTCAGCGCCTTCGGCATGTTGGGTTGCGCGGCCGGCTCGGGCTGCTCCTGGTATGGCTTGCCCTTCGGGTTGTCCGACGTGTCGAGGTACGGCGCGAGGTCGGCTCGACCTTGGAGCGTCTCGAGCGCGGCGGGCTCACCGTCGCACGGGAACACCGTCTCGATGTCGAGTGGTGCACTCGTGGTGAACTCGTTCCCCTCGAAGCAACTGGGCCCATCTTCCGGAACGAGCGACACGAGGTCGAACCCTGCCGCATCGGTGTTCCGGATCACGTTGCCGACCACTCGAATACCGAAGGACGGCCAATAGGTGTCCAGGGGGTTCGGAGCGATGGCGATGCCTGCGTTGAGTTGCCCGGCGATGTAGTTGCGCTCGATGATCGAGTCGATCCCGCCAGGGATCGCGATGCCCACGCCGAAGAGAGCGTCGAACTCAGCCGTCTTGGCCTGCGATGCATCACCGTTGTCGTTGTCGATGACGGTGTTGCCGATCAGCGTCACCCGAGCCACGGGTGGGTACTTCTCGGAGTCGAGCGTGTTCGGCACGATGCCCGCGCGGTTGTTCTGCCACAGCGAGTTGACGATCACCACCTCGCTCGCGTTGGTGCCGGAGTAGCCGAGCTGGTTGTACTCGGCGGTGACGTCGGTGACCAGGGCGTCGCATTGCTCGCACTGACCGATGTAGAACCCCGAGTCAGGGCTGCCCGACGCATAGGAGTGATCGAACTGTCCGTGGACCGAATCGAACGCGTACACGCCGTAGTCGCCGTTGTTGACGGCGCTGATGTACGAACCTCGATACCCGCTGACGCCCGTCCAGAAGAAGCCGTTGGCGGTGAAGTTCTTCGCGGTGATGTTCTCGATCGCGACGCCGTCGGCGAGCACCTTGAAACCGTTGGAGAGCCCGAACTCGCCATCGAGCACGGTCTCGTTGCGGTCCTCGCCGCGAATCACGATGTCGTCCGTGGTCACCTCGACCGCCTCGTGGTACACGCCTGGAGCGACGAGCACCAGCGCGCCCGGAGCCGCACGATCGACGGCCTCTTGGATGGTGGCGACCTGCGAAGGCACCTTGATCGTGCCCTCCAGAACGGCCTGCTCGTCCGCTGCGGTCGCGTCAGGCGTTGCGGCGGGCGGATAGGCGCCATCGCCGACGACCACCGTGCCGACCATCCCGTCGTCCTTCGTGCCGTGGATGTCGCAGAAGTACGCGAACACGCCCGGCTCGTCGAAGGTGAACTCGTGTTCGTCCCCGGGAGTGAAGGCCTGTTGGCCGACGCCGAACTGCTTCGATGGTTCCAAGGGGATGATGTTGTGGTCGTTGCGGCCGACGTTCGTCCACACGACCTCCGTGCCAGGTCGCACCCGAATGACCGCATTCTCACCGAAGGTGTTGTCGTTCGCCTCCACCTCGATCACCGGGTAGTTCTCGTCACCGGACGGCACCTCGGTCAGGTCGACGAGGGGCAGGTCGTCTCGCATGGTCGACGCTGCCGTCGCCGTCGCCGTCGCGGGCGGCGCGACCACCGTCACGTCCGAAGGATCATCGGCGCAGGCGGTCGCCGCGGTGGCGATGGTGAGTGCGAGCACGGTTCGGAGCCACGTCGTTGCTTTCATGTGCTCGGGAGAGTAACCAACCCTGGTGGGTCGCACGCAACGTCGGCGGCCGGCCGGTCGAAGGCTCGCCGTGGAGTCAGCGCAGTCGTTTCCGATCAGCGCTCCCGAGTCCCACGCAACAAGATCGGCTGGCCATGCGGGGTGCGCTCGGCAGCCTCGTGCCAGGCCGCAGTGGTGACATCCAGTTCGTCGGTCGTGGCGATGGAACGGCCCACGACGAGAGCCTCGACCGCGGCGAGCCACTGTTCGTAGTACGGCGTTGCGGGCGCGGCGGCGAGGCGGGCGCTGAGCTCGGCGGCCATCTCCGGCCACTCGAACGCGCCTTTGGCGTGGAGTTCCACGGCGAGGGCGAACGCGGTCGCCTCCCAGGGTTCTGCAAACGGTGGCCGCTCCTGCAGGTCGAGGGGGAGGTCCGTCGGATCGAACGGAACGGTCATCGCGACATCTCTCGGGAAGCGTCTCGGGAAGCGTCTCGGGAAGCGTCTCGGGAAGCGTCTCGGGAGGCGTCGAGGCGGGGATCGAGGCAGGGTTCGAGGTAGGGCTCGAAGGCATCGATGCTGACCGTGGAGTTCGGGTCGGCGCTGCGACCCCACAGGTCGGCTGCTCGGAAGACGACGGTGTACAGCCACGTCGGATTCGGCGCGCCGAGTGCGTTCGTATCGGGATAGACGAAACATCCGACCACTCGCTCGATGGTGCCGTCGGCGTTGCGCGCGTAGCGGGGGAGGCGGGTGTGCCCGGTGGGGTGATCGTTGATGGTGCGGACGCGTTGCCCCGCTTCGAAGCGAGCAGGCTGTGAGACGTCGCGCGTGTAGGGCGAACCCGACGACAGCATCGCGGCCACGTTCTCGACTCTCAGGGTGGGATGGTTCGTGGTCGCTGGCGGGTGCAGCGCTCGCCCCGCGGCGAGTTCGTCGGCTCCGACGAGATCTGCATCCATCAGCAGCTGCTCGAGCGCCCGTGCCCAGATCTCGTAGTACGTCGATCCGTAGTACATCGCCGGAGGCAGCGACTCGCGGGCATGGCGGCTGATGTCGATGTTCCAGTGGCCCAGGCGGCCGACGGCGAGCGTGAGCGCCAGCGATCGTGCTTCCCAGGTGGCATGGAACACCGGCTCGTCCAACTCGGGGGCGATCGCGCCGAAGCCCATCTGCCCCCCCAGGTCGTGCGGACCGTTCACGACTCGTCGCTCGCCGTCGCCGACCCGTGGGCGATCGGCGCGATGACCTCGGTGCCGATCATCGAGTTGCGGGTGACGAGCCCAGCCAGTCGTTCCTCGTCCCACCCGTCCGTGCCCGCCGGACGCTGAGGGATCACCAGGTATCGGAGTTCGGCGGTGGAGTCCCACACTCGCAGGTGCACCTCGTCGGCGAGCGTGGTGCCGAACTCGGCGAGCACACCCCGCGGGTCGATCACGACTCGGGAGCGGTAGGCCGGGGACTTGTACCAGACGGGCGGCAACCCGAGCACCGACCACGGATAACACGAACACAAGGTGCAGACCACGACATGGTGGGTGTCGTCGGTGTTCTCGACGATCGCCATGTGCTCGCCTTGACGTCCGCCGTAGTCGAGCTCGGCGATCGCCGAGGTGGCGTCGGTGCGCAGGCGATCGAGGTACGCCGGATCGACCCAGGCCCGCGCCACGACGCGTGCTCCGTTGCGTGGGCCGACATCGTGCTGGTAGGTGTCGATGATCGCGTCGAGCGCCGCAGGGTCGACGTAGCCCTTGTCGATCAGCACCGACTCCAATGCACGTACCCGCGCCGCGATGTCGGTGAGCTCGGAATGGTCGTGGTCGTGGTGATCGTGATCGTGGTGATCGTGGTCGTGGTGATCGTGGTCGTGGGGGTCGGTCATCGCCACCATTCTGGCCCACGCCGACACCCGGCGGTGGCCTGTCGACGTGAGGTCGGGTTCGGCCGGCGAGGTCGGCCGATCCGGTCGGGGCGACCGCTACCGGGCACACTCGTCTCGGGCGGCCGGCATGGACCCGTACCAAGGCACGATCGTGCACCCCCAGACCTGGCCGGCCGACCTCGAGTATCGGGGCAAGGACGTGATCGTCATCGGCTCGGGTGCCACCGCTGCCACGATCGTTCCGGCGATGGCCGAGGACTGCAATCACATCACGGTGCTGCAGCGCTCGCCCACGTACTTCTGGACGGGTCGCAACGCCAACGAGCTGGCCGACACCTTGCGCGAGTTGAAGATCGACGAGACCTGGATCCACGAGATCGTGCGCCGAAGGTGCTGCACGATCAGCAGCTGATCACCAAGCTGTCGTTCGAAGAACC
>JAYUSX010000285.1:0-9727 GCA_043755475.1 Actinomycetota bacterium | reverse complement strand
ACGGTCCACGACCGCTCGGGCGGAGCCCTCGAACGACACCCTCAGCATCTTTTTCCCGATGTGGAACGAAGAGGCGTACATCGAGCGCACCGTCACTGCGGCGAAGGTGGTCGCACAGGAGTTGATCGAGTCCGGTGCGATCGCCGACTACGAGGTGATCGTGGTGAACGACGCATCGACCGACAGCACCGGCCGGATCGCAGACGAACTGGCCGCAGCCGATCATCACGTCAAGGTGGTGCACCACCCGGTGAACCGCAAGCTCGGCGGCTCGATCAAGACCGGCTTTGCGACCGCCACCGGCGACCTCGTGCTGTACACCGACGCAGATCTGCCGTTCGACATGGCCGAACTCCACAAGGCCGTGCGCCTGCTCGACTACTACCAGGCCGACATCGTGAGCGCCTACCGGTTCGATCGTGTGGGCGAGGGCCCGTCGCGAGCGATCTACACCTTTTTCTACAACATCATGATCCGGCGCCTGTTCGGAGTGCGCATGCGCGACATCAACTTCGCCTTCAAGCTGTGCCGTCGCTCGGTGTTCGAACACGTCACCTTGCGCAGCGAAGGTTCGTTCATCGATGCCGAGCTGATCATTCGGGCTCGCAGACTGGGCTTCGAGGTCATCCAGTTCGGCGTCGACTACTTCCCCCGAACGCGTGGCGAGAGCACCCTGTCGTCGCTGTCGGTGATCAAACGCATCGTGGTCGAGATGTTCACCTTGCGGCGCGAGCTCCGCGGCCTCACCCCGATCAAGTAACGACCCGCTGGCGAGCTCGGTCGGGCCTGCCCGCGGGTGAGCGCTCGGACGACCTTGGTATCGTCTGACCCGTCAGTGCGTTCATCCGCCCGACGGTTTCTCGCCGTCGCCACCATCAACTCGCAGGAATCCGTCCCGGATCACCGGTGCAACCGTGAACAATCGCCGGCCTCCCGGCCCACCACCAGGGCGTCGTCAGCCCACTCGTCAGCACGGTGATGTGTCGCGCCCCGTCGACCGGCCCGGATCGTCGACTCGGCCCGCGGCCCGCCCTGCGGCCCGGTCCACAGCCCCGCGAGTCCGTTCCACGAGTGCGTCTCGCGCCCATGCCGGCCATGACGCAGGCTTCGGCGACGCGAAGCGGTGGCTTCCGGCAATCGCCGCCGGCTCGATCCTGCTCGTGGTGGTTGCTGCAGGTCTGTCGGCGCGCAGCTCAGGCGCGAGCGATGAGACACGGCCGAGTATCGACGTGACCACCTCGGTCGCGTCTCCGGCGTCGACCGCCGCATCCAGCACCGTGTCCGAGGTGCCGACGGCGCCGATCGTCAAGACCAGCTTCGCCCAGCCGTTGGCGATGGGTGCAGCGGGGGACGATGTCCGCCAGCTCCAGACACGGCTCACCGAGCTCGGCTTCGCTCCGGGTGTGGCCGACGGTCAGTTCGGCAGCCTCACGCAGCAGGCAGTGTGGGCCTACAAGAAGCTCGTCGGCGGTGCCACGTGGCAGGAACTCGACAACAGCGACAACAAGACCTCGGTCACCAACGACCTGTGGCAGGCGATGCAGGACCCGATCGTCATCGAGCCGCGGCGCAAGCTCGGCGCCGGTACCACCCATGTCGAGGTCTACCTGCCGTTGCAGGTGTTGGCCGTGTTCACCGACGATCGACCGGTGTTCATCGCCCACATCTCCAGTGGCGAGCTGACAGCAGACGGCCTCCCCGAAAAGTTCTGCGAGACCATCACGCTCGACACCGACGCAGACGGCGCCCCGATCGATCCACCCGTCGAGAAGGACATCTGTGCCTTTTCCAAGACCCCTGGTGGCATGTTCGCATTCACACGCCGCTACGAGGGCAAGCGCGTCGGTCCCCTCGGAGGGATGCTCAACCCCGTGTACTTCAACTACGGCATCGCCATCCACGGCGCCGAGAAGGTGCCGACGTTTCCGGCCTCACACGGTTGCGTACGCATCCACAACAAGCTGTCGGAAGTGTTCCCGTCGCTGGTGAAGAAGCGTGACAAGGTGTTCGTCTGGGGCCACGACGGTAAGGAACCCGAGTACTACAGCCGGGCCGAGAGCCTGCCATCGTTCAACTACGCCGATCCGGACGCCACGACCACCACCACCACGACCACGACCACGACGACGGTTCCCACCACGGTTGCCTCACAGACGCCCACCACCGTGAAGCAGGGCTCGCCCACCACCACCACCAAGCCTGCAACCACCACGACGGTGCCCACCACGACAGCGCCGACCACGGTCCCACCGACGGTGCCCACCACCGTCCCCGCCCCCTGACAGCCGATCCGTCCAGGGCCTGAGTTCGTTGCTGTCTCGCTGTCGCCTGCACCGGCACGCGGACTCGCGACCAGAACACCCGATCAAACAGTGCACCCCCACGGGCGTCGCCGAGGCCCGTGGTGACGGCCCGACCCGATGGGCTTCTGGCGAGGGTGTCAGCATGGCGCCATGCCGGACCAGGAGATCGAGCGAGTTCACTATGACGAGTTCGGAATGTTCGCCGAGAATGCGGCCGAGCACGGACTCACCTACGACGGGCCGCCCGTGGTGCGTCGCATGGAGGTGCCCACGACCGACGGGCGACGGGTGAGCGCCCTGGTGTGGGGCGAGCCGGCGTCGGACGAGATCGAGGTCGTGTTCGTCCACGGCGGCTCGCAGAACGCGCACACGTGGGACACCACGATCATGGCGCTCCGACGCGGTGCCGTCGCCATCGACCTCCCCGGTCATGGCCACTCGGGCTGGCGAGACGACGGCGCCTACTCGCCGACGAACCTCGCCGACGACATCGCACCAGCGATCGCCGCGATCGCCCCCGACGCCCGGATGGTCGTCGGCATGTCCCTCGGCGGCCTCACGTCGATGGAGCTCGCCGTCCGGCACCCACACCTGGTCCGCTCGCTGGTGATGGTCGACATCACGCCCGGCGTGAACAGCGCCAAGACCAAAGCGGTGGTCGACTTCGTGAACGGTCCCCAGAGCTTCCCCAGCTTCGAGTCGCTGCTGGCCCGCACGAAGGAGCACAACCCCACGCGCACGGAGAGCTCGCTGCGCCGAGGCATCCTGCACAACGCCCAGCAACTCGACGACGGCAGCTGGCAGTGGCGCTACGACCGACGCGGTCACGCCCGATCCGACGCCGGCGAACCGGGATCCGAGACATCGAGTGTGCCCGAGGCACCCGACTCGTCGGCCCTCTCGCCGCTGTGGGACCACTTCGAGCAGATCGGCTGTCCGCTGATGCTGGTGCGCGGCTCGTTGTCGCCCGTGGTCGACGACGCCGATGTGGCCGAGGCACGTCGTCGCCAGCCGTCGATGGCCGTCGAGGTGGTCGAGGGTGCGGGTCACAGCGTGCAGGGCGACCGCCCGATCGAGCTGGCGCGCCTGATCTCGGCGTTCCTCCACTGACCCGATCGGTACGGCCACCGGAATGGCCGGAGTCATTCGACCCGTCGAAGCGCTCAGCCGATCCGGTTCTGACACGATTCCAGGCCGCCGAGCACGCCGGCCCGGAAGGCATCGATCTTCTCGAACGCGGTGCCCACGACGTTGGTGGTGCTCGCCTCGTCGCCCAACGCGACGGCCGTGACGACCGCCTCGTCGAGGTCGCCCGCAGACAGGAGGATCTCCTGGTTCGGGTTGCGGGCGATCGGGAAGCCCTCGGCGGTGAACTCGCCAGTCGGAACGATGTCGACGATCCAGGCGCCGACGAGGCAGTCGTTCAGCAGCGCCCTCGGCTCTCCGGCGAGCGAGCTCCGCAGTGCCACCTGAACGGCGTCGCTGTACGCCGATGCGAGCGGGTACCCGAACGAGAGGTCGCCGAAACGGGTGTACAGATCCTGCACGAACACGTCGTCGTAGACGATCGTGTTGTTCGTGGCGCAGTAGGTGGCGTCGTTGGTCAGTTGCTCGATCGTCTGGCCGTCGCACGACGGTGCAGCGCCAGCGGGGTCGAAGGCGACGAACGTCGGGGGAGTGAACGCGACGCTCGAGCCGTCGAGCGTGGGTTGCCAGAAGGTGTCGAGCGCGATCGGCAGCGCCGCAAGGATCTTGGCGTACGCCAGGTTGCCACCCGACGCGATCTCTTCTTCGTCGTCGAACACGAGGTCGATGCGCGGGTTGGGGTTCTGGATGAAGTCGGCGCAGCGAGCGAGGCCGTTGATGAAGCCCTCCTGGAACGCGCCGACGCGGTCGAAGCCGCTGCCGTGCCCGTTCGGGTCGGCGACCACGTCGATGCCGGGAGGGTCGCGCACCTCGATCATCGCGATGATCCCGCCCTTGACGTCGGTGTCGTCGAAGGTGAGCGTGTCGCTCTCGCCGAGGGCCACGTGTGCGGTCCAGGCGCCGGCGAAGCAGTCGGCCTGCTGTTCGGTGTCGACGGTGGGAAGGTCGAGGTCGAACACCCCGGCTCGAGCCTGGATGGCGTGACCGTACTCGTGCGCGGCCACCACGCCGACCGCTGCAGCACCGAGGCGCTCCACCAGGTCGGGCAAGAGTTCGGCATCGTCGTAGACGATGATGTCGCCGCACGTGGTGTAGAACGCGTTCTGTTCCACGGCCAGGTAGTCGATCGGCCCGTCGCAGCTGTCGGGCAGGTCGCCGCGCCCTGGGTAGTGGGCGTAGATCCCTGCCACCGGCTCGAACGGCGCGCCGTAGACGACCGGATAGTTCTCGGTCCACCACTCGGTGATGTCGGCGAACGCAGCATTCAAGAAGTTGTCGTACGGCTGCGGTGGCTTGCTGTCGCCGAAGTCGATGATGCCGCCGTCGGCGGGCGGCGGGGTGGTGTCCTCGGTGGGTTCGAGCGGGCTTTCCGGATCGGTGGCCGGCACGGTCTCGTCCGGAACCGTCTCGACGCTCGGCTCCTCGGAGCGCCGGGCGGTGACGCCCTGGTCGGCGTCGCCACATGCCACCATCACGAGCGAAGACGCAGCCGCCAGTGCACACCACGTGCGTCGATGGCGTGAACGGTCGAGAGCCCGGCGAGCAGTCATCGCTGCCGAGCATACGCGCCCGATGATCGGCGGGGGTTGTCGCTCTGGTAGGAACCAACCATGTCCGAACGACCCGATGCTCCCGACCGCGACACGCTGCTCGCGATGTTCGAGATCCAATCCAGGATCAAGCTGTGTGATGAGCGCTTCCGCAGCCTCCTCACGAGCGGCCAGATCCAATTGATCTACTACTCGCCCCGAGGCCAGGAGTGCATCAGCGCCGGTTGGGGTGTTCATCTCCGCCCCGACGACTACGTCGTCACCATCTACCGCGGCCTCCACGATCACCTCGCAAAGGGAGTGCCGCTGCGCGAGTTGTGGGCCGAGTTCCTCGGCCGGGCCACCGGCACGTGCAAGGGCAAGGGCGGCCCGATGCACATCACCCACCCGGCGTCGGGTCTGATGGTCACCACCGGCATCGTCGGCTCGGGCATCCCGATCGCCAACGGATTCGGTCTGGCCGCTCAGCTCGACGGCACCGATCAGGTCACCGTGGTGAACTTCGGCGATGGCGCGTCGAACATCGGTGCGTTCCACGAGGGACTGAACATGGCCGCGGTGTGGAAGCTGCCCGTGGTGTTCGTGTGCCAGAACAACCTCTATGGCGAGCACACGCCGATGAAGATGTCGACCGGTGTCGACTTCATCAGCGAGCGCGCCGCCGCCTACGGCATGCCCGGCGTCACGGTGAACGGCAACGATCCCGTGGCCACGTGGAACGTGATGGGCGAAGCGATCGCCAGGGCCCGCGCCGGTGACGGCCCCACCTTGGTCGAGGCTCGCACCTACCGCTTCTACGGACACCTGATGGGTGACGCGATGGAGTACATGGACAAAGACGAGCGCAAGGCGGCGATGGAGGCCGACCCCGTCGTCCTCTATCGCGAGTGGCTGGTGTCGAACGGACACGCCACCGACGCCGATCTCTCCGAGATCGAAGAAGTGATCACCGCCGCGATCGACGACGCCGTCGAGTTCGCGATGAACAGCCCGTTCCCCGACGCGGCCGAGTTGTACACCGACGTCTATGCCGAGACCGGAAAGTGACCCTCCAGTGACCGACACCACCATCGAAGCCATCGAAGCCCCCGCACACCCCGTGCTCCCCATGGCGAGCGCGATCAATCAGGCGCTCGATGTCGCCATGGGTATCGACCCCAAGGTGTTCCTCCTCGGTGAGGACATCGCCGAGCCGTCCGGCGGCGTCTACAAGGTCACGATGGGTCTGTCCACCAAGTACGGAACCCATCGCGTTCGCAAGACGGCCATCTCCGAAGCGGCGATCATCGGGGCCGCCGTCGGCTCCGCGATCGCCGGCTACCGGCCGGTTGCCGAGATCATGATGATGGACTTCCTCGCCGTCTGTCTCGACCAGGTGACGAACCACGCCGGCAAGATCCGGTACATGTCGGGCGGGCAGACGCCGGTACCGATGGTCATCCGCACCTCGGCCGGCGCAGGTCGCGGGTTCGGCGCACAGCACTCCGAACTGCTCGAGGCGTGGATGATCCACACCCCCGGCATCAAGGTGGCATTCCCCTCCACGCCGGCCGATGCCAAGGGCCTGTTGCTCACGGCGATCTTCGACGACGACCCCGTGCTGTTCATCGAGCAGATGATGATGTACTGGGACGTCAAGCGCTTCGGTGGTCCGGTGCCCCCCGGCGACTACCGGATCCCGTTCGGCGTCGCCGACGTGAAGCGTGAGGGCACCGACGTGACCCTGGTGTCGTACGGCCGTCAGGTGCACGACTGCCTGGCCACCGCCACCAAGCTGGCCGAAGAGGGCATCAGTTGCGAAGTCGTCGACCTGCGCACGCTCGTGCCCTGTGACGAGGCGGCGGTGTTCGCCTCGGTGCACAAGACCAAGCGGGCCGTCATCGTGCACGAGGCCGTGCAGCGGTGCGGTTTCGGCGCCGAGCTGTCGAGCCGCATCCACGAGGAGATGTTCTCCGAGCTGGCGGCCCCCGTGCAGCGCGTGGGTGGGGCCAACACCCCGGTTCCGTACGCCAGCAACTTGGAGAGCGACTTCATCCCGCAGGTTCACGACATCGAAGCTGCGGTTCGCAAGACCCTCTGATCCGCTCGCGTCGCGCCTTCCAGTCTCGGCGGGGTCAGGGAGTCTGGGAGCTCACCAGCAGGCGCGCCATCTCGTCGATCTCTTCGCGTTGACCGAACGCCATCTGGGTCGCCATCCGCCGCACCTCATCGGTTGCTGCATGGGTCGCCGCATGGTCTGCCATGTGGATGCCGCCCTGGTGGTGCGCCGACATCAGTTGGACGAACAGCGCGTTGGCCCCCGCTCCCGTTGCATCGGCCAGCGCCTGCAGGTCGCTCTCGGTCGCCATGCCAGGCATCCGATCGAGAGCGATCGGATCATCCATCCAGGTCATCGCGATGTCCGACTCGTTCACCTCGGACTCACCGAATCCCCGGAGCAGTTGGATCATCCTGCCGACCTCGATGTTCTGCCCGACGAGGATGTCCCGAGCCACGATCGACAGGTTGACGTCGGTGTCGTCGTCGTTCAGGTAGATGAAGCTCATCTGCACGGCCTGCTCGTGGTGCACACGCATGTCCTGCAGGAAGCCGATGTCGGTCGCGTTGGGGTCTTCGAGCGCACTGTTGTTGCCGATCACCCAGCCGAGGGCGCCGGCCAACACGCCGACGGCGAGCAGGATGGCCACGAGGTTGATCGGGTTCCGATGCCACGGCAGCACCACGGAATCTGCCGCGTCATCTGACGATGACCCGTCAGCGCCGATGCCGCCGGCAGCGGGCGCTGCTGATGTTTCGGTACCCGGGGGATCGATCGTCGTGCTCACGTGTCGTAGCTTCCCACGCCGGTCGGCTAAGAACACCGTCATGTCGACCCCCATCAGCATTCCCAAACTCGGCGTTTCCATGAGCGAGGGCACCCTCGTCGAGTGGTTGGTCGCTGACGGCGACACGGTTCAGCCAGGAGATCTCCTCTATCGCATCGAGACCGACAAGGTGGAGAACGAGATCGAGGCTCCGGTCGCTGGAGTGGTGCACATCACCGGCGAAGAAGGCGAGACCTACGACGTCGGTACGCAGATCGGTTCGATCGAGTAGACGACCGGCCGAGTACGACGCTCCGACAGCAGGTTCGACTGACCGCCGGTGTGCCGCTGCCAGGTGCCGATCGCGCTCAGTCCTGCCAATCGTCGATCACCACCGGCGTCGACGGTGTGGACCGATCGGTGCTGGTCGAGTGCTCGGCGGCCTGCAGGTTCGCCGCGGCGGCCGCGGACAGGCCGATCACCATCGCGCCTGCCACGAACATCCCGGCCAGCACGCGCCGCTGCAACTGTGTCGCGCCCATGAGCTCGGCCAGTCGTTCCACCACCAGCTCGCCGGGTAGCTCGAGGTACAACGCGAGCACCTCGACGTCGTTGCGGCGGAGTTCGATCGACTTTGGTCGATCCTGGCCGCGCAGCGACCGCACGAGACGCAGGTAGTTGGCCAGCAGCGACTCGACGTCGTCAGGTTCGAACGAGATCGCCGACCCGCCGGTGGACAGAACGCCGCGAGGGTCGATGTCGAGTGGAAGCCGGTCGTGAGTGACAGACGCGAAGTCGAGGCCGTACAACCGCGACACGGCCTCGGCTCTCTCACGCGACAGCGGAGTCCGCGCGGTTTCGATGTGCTTGAGTTGACGCGCCGAGAAGGCACCGTTGCTGGCTCGGGCAACGGCGCGCAGGCTCATGCCCGATTGACGGCGACGCTCCGCGATCAGCACGGCAAGGCGGCGTGCAATGCGTTCGTCGGACACGGCCGGTGAGGTGTTCGTGCTGGTGACAGCGGCGGTACTCATCGACATCTCATCGGGAGAATCGCAGGGCTACTTGAGTGGATCTCGGTCGGCCCTGATCGTCGGACGGCACGAGAGCGATGGGCCGGTCGGCCTCACGAGGCGAGAGAAGTCACGAGGTCGGCGGTCGTCTCCATCACCGCATCGGATGCGGCGCACGCGGTCTTCGCGCCGCTCGGCTGCGCCCGTGCGACGGCGGTCGCTCCGGCCATCAACCCGCTGACCACGACGCGACCCTCTGCCGTGGCCATGGCGAGCACGTTCGCGAGCACGAGGGTGGAGCGATCGGAACCGCCCAGTGTCCGGATCATCTCCCGGAGATCGGTCTGGCGAACCTCGATCGGGGCTACGTCGTCGATCGAACGCAGAGCGCGCACGGCCTCGAGGTAGGCGCTGAGCAACGAGCGTGCGTTGTCGGGCTCGAACTCCGCCGTCACTCCTGCGACGCAGAGCGACCGCGTGCCGATCGTCAGGTCCGGCCGGATCGAGGGAAGTGCATCGCGCAGGTCGAGCCCGTACAGGTGGGCGAGGCGCGCCGTCGTCGCTTCGTCGAGGGGCAGTTGGCCTGCTTCGGCCTCGCGCAGGTCGCGCAGCGTGAGGATGCCGTCGCTGCGGCTTGCGATCATCCACCGCGGTTGTCCCGAACGCTGCCGCGCTGCCACCAGTTGCGCTCCGAAGTGATGGGGGAAGCCGTCGATCGCCCCGCCCTTGCCGTCATCATGTCGGCGGCGGTCGTCGGCACGCGCGAGGCAGCCTTGCGGTGCCCGTTCCTTCACGCTCGTCACACCCGTTGCGCCCGTCATGTCCAGGTCATCGGCACGACCTCTGCGAACATCAAGGTGAAGATTCGGGGGATGCCGATCCTCTGATCAGGCCCGGGCGGCGCGCTGGGC
>JAYUSX010000284.1:0-3885 GCA_043755475.1 Actinomycetota bacterium | reverse complement strand
AATTGCCAACGAGCAGTTCGCTCTCGCCGCCTGATCTGATCAGGTAGTGAAGAGACATCGTGACCAGAAATGGCGCACGGGGCCGATCCACCGCAGCCTGGCACCAGAAGCGGGGGATGACAGCGGGAAAGACAGCTGACGTCGGGAAAGACCGATGACGATTCGGAAAGACGATTCGTGGGCCGCCACCTCCGGGTGACGGCCAGCTGACCCGCCGGCCTCCCTGCGTCAGGGAGAAGGTCGGGAATGGTCGTATCACGGGCGCTCGATGCCTGATGGACGGGGGTTCGATTCCCCCCAGCTCCACAAGCAAGACAAGACAAGACATACCACTACGTAGATGGTCCTTTCTGGGGTCTTCAGATGGGGGCCGATCTACCGGTGCACGCCTGGCCCACGGATAGGGGACGATGATGAACCGTGCAACACGCGCAACGTACGCAGCGCTGGTCGGCCTGTTGGCGATCACGGTGGTCACCGTGGGATCCAGCAGCACCGCCTCGGCGGCCGTCACCGTGTCTCGTGCCGAGGTCAGCGGCACCAGACTGCGCATCGACGGACAAGCCGCATCACGACGATCCATCACCGTCGACGGCGTCGCAATGGCAACCAGCAGCAGCTCGGGCAGCTTCAGAATCGACCGTTCCGGCTACATCCGGCCCACTGACTGCACGGCAGATGTCAGCGATGGCACCGGCACCCCGCTCAACGTGCGCCTGTCGGGCTGCACCCCCACGACACCCACCACCACGACACTCCCTCCGGCGTCGTCGGTGACGATTGCATCAGTCAGCACCAGCCCCACCACCCTGCAAGGCGGCGGAACCCCCGGCGGCACCGTCACCCTGTCGGGTGTCGCACCCACCGGCGGTGCAGTCGTCAGCCTGAGCAGTAGCAACACTGCGGCAGCCACGGTCCCGCCGACGATGACGGTCCCCGCGGGTGTGAACAGCTACGTGTTCTTCATCTCCACCTCCCCGGTCACGACCACCACCAGCTCAATCATCTCCGCGACCTACAACGGCGTCACGCAGACGACCACCATCACCGTCACCCCGGCCCCGGTCGTGCCACCACCCACCATCGATTCCGTGTTCATCGATCCCGCGGTCGTCCAGACCGGCACCACCAGCACTTCAGTGTGGTTGTACTTCACCGGGATCACACCGGCCGACGGAGCACTGGTGACGCTCGCCAGCAGCGACACATCGCGTGTCACGGTTCCTGCATCCATCCTGGTGCCGGCCAACAGCGGAGCAAGCCTGTTCAGCGCAACGATCCGGAGCACGGCGGCCGCCGGCACTGTCACGATCTCCGCGACGTACAACGGCGTGACCAGATCGGCGGTGCTGACGATTTCGGCCACGACATTGTTCCGGATCGTCACCGACCCGCCTTTGCCGAACGCACGAGTCGGCGAGAACTACGCCGGGTTCATCGAGGCGTGCTGCGGCCAAGGCGGCCCGTACACATGGTCGTTGGTCAGCGGCACGGTTCCCGACGGCCTCCGATTCGCCGGCAACGACCTGAACCTGACACGGACCACGGGCGTGACCGGGGTTGCGACCCGGGTGCAGACCACGACGTTCACCGTGCGAGCACGCGACACCGCAGGCAACACCGCCACCAAAACCTTCACGCTCGCCGTTGACCCGGCCAACGCACTCATCGTCAACAACGGCACCGATGTACTCACATCCGGCCGTGTTGGTGTCTTCTACGAAACAGGTCTGTTTCCGCTCGGCGGCACCCCACCATGGCGCTGGTCCCACGTCGGCGGCACCCTGCCACCCGGCCTCACCGTGCAGGCGTCGCCAGGTCGAGTCCGCGGCACACCCACAACGGCCGGCACGTTCACATTCACGGTCAGAGTCGACGACAGCGCCGGGCAATTCGCAACAAAGCAGTTCACCATCACCATCACGAGCTGAACGAGCTCATCTCGCGTCACACCGACAACCACCAACACCGGTGGTCTGTGATGATCGGGCGATCCCAGCCATCGGGGATAGCATATGCCCATGGCCCGACGTGAAGTTCTTGTCCAGCTCGACGACGATCTCGTCGCACGACTCGACGAGCTCGCAGCGCAGCTCGGAACGAACCGCTCCGAGCTGCTCCGCCGGGGCGCCACAGCAGTGATCACCGCCGAAGAACTCGCAACAGCAGACCGAGAGCTCATCGCCGGGTACCAGCGTCAGCCACCCGACCCTGCACTCGTCCAGGCGGCGCGACGCCTCGCTGCGCGGACCGCCCCTACGTGGTAGCTCGTAACGACATCATCTGGGCCGACCTCGGGCCTCCCGCAGGACGCCGCCCCGTCTGCATCCTGACCCGTGATGCCGCCATTGCAGTGTTGACCTCGGTGACGTGTGCACCGATCACCCGGACCATCCGTGGAATCCGCACCGAGGTCAGGGTCGGTGCCGAGCAAGGACTGCCCGAACGTTGCGTCATCAGCTGCGACAACGTCATCACCGTACCGATCGAAGACCTCGATGCTGAACCAGTCGGTCGCCTGGATGAGGCCACACGGGCCGCACTCGACAGCGCTCTGAGGTTCGCGCTGGACATCGTCTACTGAGAGCCGTCGGGCATCAGCATCGAACACGTCACCGTGTCCCCATCGACTCCCTAGGTGCCAGAGCCATTGCCTGCCCCTTGAACGGCTCCGCGACAGCACAGCCAGCAGCACCACTCTGAGTGCCCGATGGCGCGGAGCGTGCAGCGTTGCTCCCTCGACGACCTGCTGGTGAAGTGTCAGCGCCTCACGACGGGGCGTTGGCGGCCGATGGGGGCAGCAACACGAACTTGCCCACGTGCCGCTTCAGCAGGAACTCGCGCTGCGCGTCGGCGATGCGTTCGAGCGGGAAGGTGGCGGCGACGAGCGGCTTGATCTCGCCCCGCTCGATGTAACCCACCAGGTTCGGGAAGACCCGTTCGTCCCAGGCGGTGCAGCCGATGAGGGTGATGTCCTTCAGGTAGAGGGTGCGCATGTCGAGCGGCACGATCGGCCCGCCGATCGCCCCTGACGACACGTAGCGGCCACCGCGCCGCAGCACCTTCAGCATCGACCCGAACCCGGGCCCGGCCACGTTGTCGACCACGAGGTCGACCGATTCCTCTCCCAGCACCTCCGCCGCATCCTCGTGGCGGTCGATGACCCTGTCGGCCCCGATGGCCAGCACCTGCTGGGCCTTGTCGCCGCCCGCCACCGCGGTGACGGTGGCGCCGCGGCGCTTGGCCAGTTGCACCGCGGCAGACCCGACGCCGCCCGAGGCCCCGGCGACGAGGACGTGCTCGCCGGCGGCCGCTCGCGCCCGGTGGAGCATGTTCTCGGCCGTCGCGTAGGCGCACGGGATGGTGGCCAGCTCGACGTCGGACCAGTCGCAGCGCACCTCGAACACCTCGCTGGCCGGCACCTTCACGAACTCGGCGAACGCGCCGTCGAAGTCGGAGCCCATCCAGAGGTTGTCCATCGACCCGAAACCGTGCGGCCGTGTGCAGGCCCGCACCAGCACCCGGCGGCCCACCAACGCGTGGTCGACTCCTGGGCCGGCCTCGACCACGAGTCCGCAGCAGTCGGTGCCCTGGATGAACGGGAACGGGGTGGCCTCGTTCCAGCCACCGTCGGCCTTCTCGGAGGGGCGTTGCTCCTCGGCCGCAGCCGCAGCGTTCGTCTCCGTCGTGACCGATGACGAGTACCAACCGAGCCGGGTGTTGATCTCGGTGTTGTTCACCCCGGCGGCCAAGACGCGCAGCAGGACCTCGCCCGGGGCCGGCACGGGGACCGGTACGTCGCACCACACCAGCCGGTCGTAGCCACCGTTGCCGGTGGTGACCACGGCCTTCACGTCAGTCGACCAACGAGTCGGCGCGCAGCCC
>JAYUSX010000283.1:0-9732 GCA_043755475.1 Actinomycetota bacterium | reverse complement strand
CTGGCTCCAGTGACATCCATCGTTCCTCCAGTGCTGATCGAGCACCTTGCTGCCCTGGGTGTGCTTTGGCGGCTGTCGTGCTGCGGGTGCGGCGGGTGCGTCGGTGTTTGAGTGCTTCGGGTGCTGGGTGATGCGAGTTGTCGTCGGCATCGGTCCCCGTGCGTCATCGTGCGCCTCGGGCCGGTTCCGTATCAGGGGAGGAGGGGGCGTGGTTCCGGGACCTCTGGCCCTTGCCAACCGCGACGCTGCGATGCCGCGATGCCGCGATGCTGCGATACTGCGGCGATGAGCGCCCCCGACCGCCCCGTACATCTCGGATACGAGCTCGGACTGCACGAGCTCGGCGACGGCTGCCATGCCTATCTGCAGCCCGACGGGGGGTGGGGCTGGAGCAATGCCGGTCTGGTCGTCGGCGATGGCGTGTCGTTGCTGGTCGACACGCTGTTCGACCTGCATCTCACACGGGCGATGCTCGACTCGATGGCGCCGGTCACGCGGTCGGCGCCGATCGGCACGCTGGTCAACACGCACGCCAACGGCGATCACTGCTACGGGAACCAGTTGGTCGATCGCGCCGAGATCATCGCGACCGTTGCGACCGCGCACGAGATGACCGATGTGCCCCCGGCGATGCTCGCTGCGCTGAACAACGCGCCGGGCGAGGTCGGCGATCTGTTCAGATCGTTCTTCGGGGCGTTCGACTTCGCGGACATCGAGCTGACGCTTCCGACGCGCACGTTCGAGAAGCGACTCGATCTCGAGGTGGGTGGCCGTGCGATCGAACTGATCGAAGTCGGCCCGGCGCACACTGCCGGCGATGCCATCGTGATCGTGCCGGATGCCAAGGTGGCCTACACCGGTGACATCTTGTTCATCGGCGGCACGCCGATCGTGTGGGCCGGTCCCTTGTCGAACTGGGTCGCGGCATGCGACCTCATGCTGGGCATGGACATCGAGACCGTGGTGCCCGGCCACGGGCCCATCACCGACAAGGGCGGGATCGCCCAGGTGCGCGACTACCTGGCGTTCGTGGACGGCGAGGCCGCCGCCCGCCAGCAGGCGGGCATCGATGCCTGGGACGCAGCGCAGGAGATCGCGCGTGAGATCGGGGCGAACCCGTCGTTCGACCACTTGGGTGAGTTCGGGCGCATCGCGGTCAACGTCGAGACGGTGTATCGCAGTCTCGACCCTTCGCACACCACGCCCGACGTGGTGGAGCAGTTCCGACGCATGGCCAGGATCGAGGCCGGTGCACACGGCTGAGGTGGCGCCCGCGTGGCCCGCGTGCGTGGAACGTGCACCCGAGCGAAGCCGATGACGGAGCCAGCACACGATCTCGTGGTGGTGGGTGCCGGACCGGCGGCGCTCGCCCTCGCGGCGGCATGCCACCGACGTGCACTCGATGTGCAGGTGGTGGGCCGTGACGATCCGTGGGTGGCGACCTACGGAGCATGGATCGACGAGGTGAGCGACCATCGCGACTCGATCGCGATCGAGTCGGCCATCGATGTGGTCACCACCGAGCGTCGTCGACTGGACCGCACGTACGGCGTGTTCGACAATCGTCGGTTGTGCGCCTCGCTCGATCGTGCGCCTCGTTGCACCGACACCGTCGAGGGTGTTCGCCATCATCGGTGGGGCGCCGCCGTGCACACCGAGGGTGGGAGGGTGCTGCGGGCGCGGCTGGTTGTCGATGCTGCCGGTGCCGGGGGAGCGGTGCTCGAACGACGGGCGGGCGATGTCCGTCCCTCGTTCCAGACGGCGTATGGCTTGGTGCTGGCCGAGCGACCGGACGTGGGTGGCGACGGCGCGGTGCTGATGGACTGGCGGAGTTCCGGCGCACGCACGAGGGCGGGCGCTCCCGTGAGTGAGCCGACCTTCCTCTACGTGCTCGACCTCGGTGCCGGACGCTGGCTCGTGGAGGAGACCTCGCTGGCGCGGCGCACACCCATGAGTGCGCCCGAGCTCCGTGCCCGGCTGGCGGCGCGGCTCGGGTTCGACCACACCGACCGTGCCGAATCCGTGGAGCACGTGTCGATCCCGATGCGACCGGGGGTGCCGAACCGTCGCCAGCTCACCGTGGGATTCGGAGCCGCCGCCGGCTACGTGCACCCTGCCACGGGATACTCGATCGCTGCCTCGTTGCGCGCCGCCGACCGAGTCGCTCAGGCCATCGAATCCGCGCTCGCCGGGGATGCAGCTCCCGCCGAGATGTCGCGGCAAGTGTGGGACTCGGTCTGGCCGGCGTCACAACGCCATGCGCGGGTATTGCACGACTACGGGCTCGGTGCGCTGCTGCGGCTCACCGATCGCGACGTCCGAGAGTTCTTCGCCGCCTTCTTCTCCTTGCCCACCGAGGTGTGGTCGCCGTACCTGCGGGTCGACGCCAGCGGCGCCGAGGTGAGCCGGACGATGCGCGGCGTGTTCAGCCGGGTGCCGTGGCCGATGCGTCGCCGGTTGATGACGATGAGCCCTGCATCGCTGGTTCGGTCGTTGCGCTGACCTTGACCTGATCTCGCTGGTGCTGGAGGATGCTGCGCCGCACGGCGAACACCCAGCCCACGGCGACACAGATCGAGAAGATCCACCACTGCACCATGTACGACAGGTGTGATCCCTCGCCCAACTCGGGATCGGGGAGCGGGATCGGGATGGCGCCTTGTGCGGGTTCGGCTGCGAGCAGATCGACGTACACCGGCAACACCGGGCCGGGGAGTTGCTCGGCGAGACGAGGGATGTCGACACGGAACAGTTCGGTCAGCCGGCCGTCGGGTTCGGTGAGACCTCCGAGCGATCGCTGCTGCGTGGCGCGCAGGCGCCCGGTCACCTTCACCTCACCCGTCGCGGGAGGGGGCACGTCGGACGTGTCGGGCACGAAGCCACGGTTGATCAGCACCAACTGGCCGTCGGCCAGCTGCAACGGTGTCACCACGTTCACTCCGGTGACGCCCTCCTGCGATCGGTTGACGATCAACACTTGCTCGTCGCGGAGGTAGGTGCCGGTGGCGGTGATTGTTCGCCATGGCACATCGGTGGGCACGGTGTCTTGAGGCGAGCCGCCGGGGGAACCGGCGACGATCGCCTCGATCGGAACGATCGGCTCGGCCGATCGGGCGCGCACCTCGGCGTTGAACTCGCGTCGGCTCTCGAGCCGGTGCTTCTGCCAGAAGCCGAGGTTCACCATCAGGACGATCATCGCGATCACCAGGAGGTGGAATGCGATCCACTTCGGCTTGAACAGGAAGCGGAACCTCGTCACGTGCGGTCCCACAGCATCCGGTGATCGGCCTCGGCCCCGAACAGCGCCTGCGACGGGGTTCGCCGGTCGACGTGGCCGATGAGACCTCGGTACACGCCGAACCCGCACAGCTCCTGCAACTCGGGTGAGAAAGTGCGGACCACCTGGAGCGAGAGCCCGAGCTGCTGGTTCTCCTGCTGGCGGATCCAGCCGGCGCAGTAGTTCATCGCGATGCCCATCCGGCGTTGGTCGGTCTGGTTCGAGCCGCCGCCGTGCCAAACCGAGCCGTGCCACACCAGGATGCTGCCGGCAGGCATCTCGGCCGGGATGCTGTCGTAGTGCTGGCCGTACACGGGGGAGCGCTCCGCGAGGTGGCTACCGGGGATGATGCGCGTGGCGCCGTTGGCCTCGGTGAAGTCGGTGATGGCCCACATGCTGTTGGCGGTGAGCGCCTGGTGCGGCTTCGGCAGTGGCAACACCTGATCGTCGGCATGGATGGGCTGGGCCGTCTCGCCGGGACCGATGGTGATGCTCGAGAGGCTGCTGATCAACGGGTTGTCGCCCATGAGGTGCCGCATCAACGGCAGCACCACGGGATGCACCGGGATCGGGCGGTACAGCTCCCCATGGGCCAGCAGGTTGTACACGCGATGGGTGGCCGTGCCCTCGAACCCGTTCGTGCCGGGTCCGATCCGCAGCTCGCTCTCCAGCCGCAGCACGTCGGCATGCAGCGCCGCGGCGGATTCGGTGTCGAAGGCATCGAAGACGATGGTGTAGCCGTCGCGGTCGAGGTTCGCCTGGTGCGCCGCGAGCGCTGCGTCGTCGAGCGTGGTGCTCATGCAGGCGACGCTACTGTCGCACCGTGTCCGAACAGCAGCCGCTCCGCTCCGAGCGTCGGGTGGCACTGGTCACCGGTGCGGGCAGCGACGGCGGGATCGGGTTCGCCGCGGCTCGCCGGCTGGCGCGAGCGGGCCTGCACGTTGCGCTCGTCTCGACATCGGATCGCATCCATCGACGTGCGGCAGAACTGGTGGTGGAGGGCGGTTCGGCCGAGGGTGCGGTGTGCGACCTGCGTGACGCCGGTGCGGTCGATGCGCTCGTCGCCTCGCTGGCGTCGGTCGGGAGCATCGAGGTGGTCGTCAACAACGCCGGGATGACGTCGTTGGCTGCCGGCGTGGACGCGGCGGCGCTCGTCGAGGAGATGACCCTGGCACAGTGGGACGACACGATGTCGCGCAACCTCACGACTGCCTTTCTCGTCTGTCGCGCGGTGGTTCCGCTGATGCGGGCGAACGGGTACGGGCGGATCGTCAACGTCGCATCGACGACGGGGCCGGTGTCGGCGTTCGAAGGGGCAGGCGGGTATGCCGCGGCCAAGGCTGGGATGGTGGGTCTCACCCGGGCGTTGTCGCTCGAGGTGGCCTCGGCGGGGATCACGGTGAACGCGATCGCTCCCGGGTGGATCGACACGCCCTCGGCCAGCGTTGGCGAACGCCGCGCAGGCGCAGCGTCGCCGGTCGGTCGCAGTGGCACAGCCGACGAGGTGGCCGCGGCGATCGAGTTCCTCGCCTCACGCGATGCCGGCTACGTCACGGGCACGCTGCTGGTGGTCGACGGCGGCAATCACGTGGTCGAAGACCTCGCCGATCGCTGACCCGAACAGGAAACGGCGCGGTCGGACCAGTTCGGTCATGGGCTGGTGCTCTCCGGGCCCCGACAGGTGGCAACCACTAGCCTCGACGATCCATGAGCCGGGTCATCGATGCCATCAGCCCGGCGCGGCTGGGCTCGAGCTATCGGCGGCTGCTCGCGTCGTCGTGGATCACCAATCTCGGCGATGGGATCGGTCTCGCCGCCGGCCCGCTGCTCGTCGCGTCGCAGACCCGCGACCCGCTCCTGGTGGCGTTGGCGTCGTTGTTGCAGCGCCTTCCGTGGTTGCTGTTCGGTCTGCACGCGGGTGTCATCGCAGACCGTCACGATCGACGGCTCATCGTCGCACTCGGCAACATCGCCCGCGCCGCGGTGCTCGGCGTGGTCGTGGGCATGGTGGCGCTCGATGCAGTGAACGTCACGGTGGTGCTGGTCGCGATGTTCCTGCTGGGCGCGGCCGAGGTGTTCGTCGACACGACCGCCAACACCTTGCTGCCGATGATCGTGGCGCCCGACGATCTGGGTGTGGCCAATGCCCGGATCATGGGCGGTCAGATCGTCGTCGACCGGCTCGTCGGCCCTCCCATCGGTGCGTTCCTCTTCGCTGCCGGCATCGCCTGGCCCCTTGCTGCCCAGGTGGTGCTGTTCGTCGCCGGTGCCCTCGTGCTGGTGCGCATCCCGTTCCCGATTCCCGACCGCCGCGCAGGAGGACAGGCTGCCAGACATGAGATCGCAGACGGACTGAAGTGGTTGTGGAGCCACGGGCCGGTGCGCACCCTCACGCTCACCGTGGTGAGCTTCAACGTCACCTTCGGCGCCACGATGGCGGTGATGGTGCTGTACGTGAAGGAGCAGCTCGGTCTCGGCGACATCGGGTTCGGCGTGCTCACCACGATGAGCGCGCTCGGTGGCCTCGTCGGGTCGTGGGGCTATGGCTGGCTGCAACGTCGGGTCAGCCTGGCCAACATCATGCGCGGTGGATTGATCATCGAGACCGGCACCCACCTCACGCTCGCGCTCACCTCCACCGCGGTTGTCGCCGCCTCGGTGCTCTTCGTGTTCGGCATCCACGAAGCGGCGTGGGGCACGACGGCCGTCACGATCAGGCAGCGTGCTGTGCCGACGGAGTTGCAGGGCCGGGTGAGCGCGGCGTACATGCTGGGTGTGTTCGGCGGCCTGGTGGCCGGCGCAGCGATCGGTGGGCTGATCGCGCGTGCACGAGGCGTCACCGACGTGTTCTGGTTCGCGTTCGTGGGCTCGGTGATCATCCTGATGCTGATCTGGCGGTCCCTCCAACAGATCGCCCATGTCGAGCCTGCGTGATCGTCTGCATCACCTGCTGGATCGGGGGGGCCGGCAGCGTGGCGTTAGGGTCGGCGATCGATGAGCGACCGTGAACTTGCCCCAGACTTCCTGACTCCCGCGTGGTTGGGTGACGTGCTCGGCCACCAGATCGTCGATTTCGACGTGCGGCGCATCGGTGACGGCCTGGTGGGCATGAACCTGCGACTTGCCATCGACTACGCCGATCCAGAAGCGGCTGCGGCAGCGGAAGCGCCGTCCACCGTGGTCGCGAAGCTGCCGTCACCCGATCCCACCAGTCGGGCGACCGGCGTTGCGCTGCGCAACTACGAGCGCGAGGTGAAGTTCTACCGCGACCTGGCGGGCACGCTCGATATCCGCGTCGCCCGGTGCCACCACGCCACCTGGGACGAGGCGAGCGGCGCCTTCGTGCTCGTGCTGGAAGACCTGGCGCCCGGCGAACAGGGCAACCAGCTCACGGGTTGCACGGTCGAGCAGGCTCGCACGGCCGTGATCGAGTTGGCCAGGCTGCACGGGCCGCGCTGGGACGACCCGACCCTTCACGACATCGAGTGGCTCGGTCGGCGTACCGGTCCCGATGACGCACAGATGCTGGCCGGCATGTGGTCGATGCTGTTGCCCGGGTTCATGGCCACCTATGCCAAGTACCTGACGACGGAGGCGCAAGAACTGGTCACCGGCTTCACGGCGCGCATCGGCGACTGGATCGAGGGTCGTGATGGTGCGTGGACGGTCACCCACGGCGACTATCGGCTCGACAACCTCATGTTCGCATCGCCCGCCGGCGGTTACCCGCTCGCGACCGTCGACTGGCAGTCGCCGGGTCATGGCCAGTCCACGGGGGACGTGAGCTACTTCATGGGTGCAGGGTTGGTGCCGGAGCAGCGCCGCGAGGTCGAACGCGACATGGTGAGCGGCTACGGCGAGGCCCTGTCCAGCTATGGCGTCGACCTCGATGAGGCCTGGCTGTGGAGGCACTACTGCCGCGACGCATACGCCGGGGTGATCATGAGCGTGGTCGCCTCCCAGATCGTGGCCACCACCGACCGCAGCGAGGCGCTGTTCGCGACGATGGCCACGCGCCACACGCAACATGCGCTCGACCTGGACGCCGCCTCGCTGCTCTGACCCGCGCGCGCCATCACGCACTCGACGGCCACGCTCTATCGTCGTCGCCATGTCGCACGAGCTGCCCGACTTCCACATCCCGCACGCGGAGAAGATCGAGTGGATGATCGAGACCAACGGCTGGGCCCTCGAGCCGGTGCTGCCCCGCTCCGACGTCGACCCTCCCGTACCTGCCTACGCCTACACGATCGGCTTTCCCGCAACCTTCGGTTTCCCGGAGGTGCTGCTGTTCGGGCTCACGCCGGTCGCCAGCAACGGTCTGGTCAGCCTGGTCGCCGACATGTTGCGCGGCGGCACGGAGATCCCACTCGGAACCGAGTTGGTGGGCCTGTTCGACAACGACCTGCGGTGTGTGTTCGCACCGGTCGACCTCGAGGAGTGGGGAGGTTTCACGCAGGTCGCGACCGCCTGGTACCGGGGCGCCGACTACGAGGTGGTGCAGCTGTTGTGGCCCGATCGGAACGGCTTCTTGCCCAACGAGGTCGGTTACGACCAGCGGATGGTGCTGGCACAACCGGTGATCGGGGTGATCGGCTGACCTTCAGCCTCTGACCTCCTACCTCTGGCGCTGGCCTTCGTGCAATCGCACACGTGGGCGCGACGCGATCAGCCCTGAGTCCCGTAGGTGTCGATCAGGTCGGTCGTGGTGGTGAAGCGATAGCCGTCGGCGAGGTAGCGCTCGATCACGGCGGGCAGCGCGTCGATCTCGGTGCGCCGTGCCATCATCAGCTCGTCGTCGGGTCCGCTGCGTTCGAACGCAGAACGGCCGATGCCGTCGTGGAAGATCACGATCGCCCCGTCGTGGATCGCCTCGAGGTAGTTGGTCCGCACACCGTCGACGTCGTCGATCGCGGTGCCGATACCTGGGTCGCGGCTCACCGACCACAGTGCGACGTCATGGCCGAGATCGGCGGCCGCCCGAAGGACCGAGCCGGTGACATGGCCCTTCACTGGGCGGAACCACCGCGGCCGTTCGCCGGTGATGGTCGCGACTGCGTCGGCACCACGCTCGATCGAGGCGCGCACCTCGGCCGGCGACTGGATGGCCGCGCTGAAGTGATCGAAGGTGTGGTTCGCCACCTCGTGGCCTGCCTCGATCAGGTGTCGCACGGTGTCGGGCCGGCGCTCCACCAACTCACCGATCACGAAGAACGTGGCCGGCACGGCATACCGGTCGAGGATGTCGATCACCTCCGGGGTGAACTGCTTCGTGGGCCCGTCGTCGAACGTGAGCGCCAACACCTTCTCACCGTGTGGATAGACGCTCCACCACACGTTCACACCGCCTCGGGTCTGACCGGCCGCGACGGTGTCGGAGTAGTTTCCCGCGAGCTGGGTCGACCCCAGATGATGCCCGAGCGCGTAGGTGCCGACCGGCGCGGCCACCGCGGCCACACCGGCGCTGCCGAGCCCTGCCCGTCGGAGGAAGGTGCGACGGTCCACGGCGAAGGAGCCTACGAGCCGTCCGAGCCCGCAGCGGACGCGAACGTTCTCAGCTCGTTGAGCTCTCGCGCCAACGCATCGAGGGCATCGACCTCGCCGGCCATCAGCCGGGCACGCCGTTCGTCGTCGAACGGCGCCAGCTCGACCAGCGTGCGAAAGCCGGTGCCCGGCTGCTCGAGCACCGTTTGCATCGCGAGAGTCACGGCGGTGATGGGGTCGCGGTCGTACAGCGCCAACATCGCTTCGACGTCGCGCTTTCGGAGCCGGGCCACGAGGTCAGTGTGCCAGGAACAATGCACCACGGGCTGCCGCAGGCGACCCCGGGGGGTGCATCACACGACGGCGAGTCGCTGACGATCCTCCACGACGTGCGGCGCCCCATGGTCGCCGAGCAGGTCGAGGAACGGCACCGCGTCGAATGCCTCCGGTCCCAACACGCCGCTGCCGGACCAGGTGCCATGTGCCAGGAGTTCCACGGCCACCACCGGGTGTACGGCCGTCTGCCACACGACGGCCTGATGGCCGTATTCGCGCATCGTCCACTCGTTGTCGACGATCTGGTAGACGTACGTTTCGCGGGCCGCGCCGTCCTTGTCGAGACCGCGCACCAACGAACCGGCACAGGTGCGGCCGCGCATCCGGTCGCCCAGCTCGGCCGGATTGGGCAGCACTGCGGCGACGAGATCTCGTGGCGACACATCGACGCCGCGCACGTTCACAGGCTTGGTGCTGTCGAGGCCCAGCTTGCGCAGCGTCGTCAGCACATCGAGGAACTCGTCGCCGAGGCCGTACTTGAACGTGACCCGATCGACGTCGAGCCACCGCGGCATCAAGATCACCTCTTCGTGTTCCACGTTGACGCATCCGAGCGGACCGATGCCTTCGGGGAAGACGAACGTCTCGGGTTCGCTGAACGGTTCGGTGGTGAACCAGCCGCGGTCGCGTTCGTA
>JAYUSX010000282.1:0-3893 GCA_043755475.1 Actinomycetota bacterium | reverse complement strand
GACCGCGTGAGGTGGAGAGGCTTGATATGTGGGAACCGTCCAACCCCTGCTTGCAGGGAAAAGCGGACGTTAAAACGATGATGATGATGATGATGACTCTTATAACAATACCGAGAATCTTCCCGCGCCTACGAATGACTTCAGTCACATACGGCACGTTATAAATGTTTTTATTACATTACATTATTACATTACATAAAACAGGTCTGTCGAGCTCAGTGGGTCAGCAACTCTTGTCTACGTTAAAATTGTTTCAAGTTCATTTGTATCGATGAATTAAATAACAAGTAAAGATGATCATGTATACAAAATATTGTTGAATTAAATTAGTTCCAGAGATCAACACTGGGCTACAATGGCAAGGCATCATAGAACCGACTGCCTATATGAACGCAAATTATGATGTAGAACTAGCGGAGTCCGCGGGCGGGGCGAGCTGATGCTCACCGGACTCGTCACCGGACAACGGCGCTTCGAGCTGGTCGACGTGCCCGAACCCGAGGCGGGGCCGTCGCTCGCGGTCGTGCAGGTCAGCAAGTGCGGCGTCTGCGGCACCGACCTCCACGGCTTCCTGGGCAGCACCCCGTACAACCCGGCGATCTGCGGTCATGAATGGGTGGGCATCGTCTCGGCCGTCGGTGCAGGCGTCAGCTCGGTCAGCGAGGGCGATCGGGTGGTGCTGGCTTCTCCCCCGTCGTGCGGCCAGTGCAGCGAGTGCCTCGCCGGTCGGCCGGCCTACTGCCCGATCGCGTTCTTGGGCATGATCGGCCGCGACCCTCTGGCACCCAAGCACGGCGGATTCGCCCGGGCGATCGCCGTCGACGCCGCCCGCCTGGTGAAGGTGCACGCCCCCATCACCGACGATCAGGCTGCGGTGGTGGAACCAGCTGTCGTGGCGTTGCATGCCGTCGGCCGGATGTTGCCCCGCGACGGAGAGACGGTGGTGGTGCAGGGCTGCGGACCGATCGGCTTGCTCACGCTTCAGTGCGCGATCGCCCGCGGTGCATCCCATGTCGTGGCGATCGAGCCTGCCGCCAACCGTCGCGAGCTGGCGCTCACGTTGGGAGCGGCGGAAGCGATCCACCCGTCCGAGGCCATGGAGCGCTTCGGCCGCCACGGCGCCGACCTGGTGTACGAATGCGCCGGCATTCCGGCGACCATCCAGCAAGCGGTCGATCTGGCCCGGCGCGGGGGTCGCGTCAACATCGTCGGACTCGCCAGCGGTGCGGCGACGATCTCGCCGCACACCTGGTTGATCAAGGAGATCACGGTCACCGCGGCGATCGCTCACCTGCACCACGAAGTTGCAGACGTGATCGATCTCATCGCCGACGGCTTGGTGCAGACCGAGCCGTTGCACGATCGAACCGTCAGCCTCGCCGATCTGCCCGCGGTGATCGAGGAGCTCGCGGACGATCCCAGCAGCGCGATCAAGGTGCTGGTCGACCCCACCCTCTGAGGCGACGGCGCGAGCGCGTGGGCGTCGCGCTGGGTCGTCACGTCGACGTCGTTGCCGCCACCCATGCCTCGTACATCCGGGCGTACGGTCCTTCGACGGCGACCAGGTCGGCGTGTGCGCCGTCCTGCACCAAACGTCCGTGCTCGAGCACGAGTACTCGATCGGCTCGTGCCGCTGTGGACAGACGATGTGCGATCGAGATGGTGGTCCGACCCACGGCCAGCTTGTCGAGTGCCCGGGTGAGCCGCACCTCGGTGAGCGCGTCGACGGACGACGTCGCTTCGTCGAGCACCAGGACATCGGGGTCGACGAGCGACGCACGGACGAGCGCGACGAGCTGGCGTTCCCCTGCGGACAACGCCGAACCGCGCTGGCCGACGTCGGTGTCGAGTCCGTCGGGCAAGCTCTCCAACCAGTCACCCAGGTCGAGGTCGACCACGGCTTGCGCGACCTCGCGGGGCGACAGCGACGGGCGGGCGAATCCGAGGTTTGCCGCGATCGTGCCGTCGAAGAGGAACGGCTCCTGTGGCACCACGACGAGTCGGCTGCGCAGCTCGACGTTCGACACCTGGGTGAGCGCCACGCCGCCGATCCTCACCACACCTGCCGTCGGATCGGCGAGCCGGGCCACCAGTCGGCCCAGCGTCGTCTTACCCGACCCTGTCTCGCCCACCATCGCGACCTGCTGGCCGGCGGGGATGTGGGCGTTCACGTCGATCAGAACCGGCGGTTCATCTTCGTCGCGGCGCGACTGATACGAGAACGTGACGCGTTGGATGTCGACGTCGAGAGCACCTTCGGGGATGTGGACGGGATGCGCCGGTTCGGGAGGGCCGATCGGGATCTCGAGGATGCCGAGCACACGGCGAAGGCCGGCGACCGCGGTCTGGGTCTGGTCGATCACCTCGGTGAACTGGGCGACCGGTTCGAGGAAGCGGTAGGTGAGGAACACGAAGCCGATGAGCGCACCCGCCGTCAGTCCGCTGTCGGGTCCGCGCAACAGTCCCACCGTCACCACCGACGACACGGTGAGAACGCTGAACACCTCACCGCTGGGGAACAGGAACGCCCCGATCGTGCCGGCTCTGATGAACGAGTTCGAGCGCTGATGGCTGTCGCGCCGCGTGATCGCGGCGTACTGCTCGCCGGCGTCGTAGGCGCGGAGGGTCTCGGCTCCCGAGATCACCTCGCTGATGCTGGTGAGCACCTGAGCGTTGTCGACGCGAGCACGCTCGTAGGCCGCGACGAGGTGGCGCTGCACGCGATGGAGCACGAAACCGAGGGGTGCCGCGACGACGAACGCGACCAGGGCCAGCATCCAGTCGTACGCCAGCATCACGCTGGCGACCATCAGCATCAGCGTGCCCTCGAGCAACCAGGCCAGCGCCCCCCACGAGAAGAACTGAGCCAGCGTCTCGACGTCGCCGGTGACCCGCGCGACCAGCGCACCCTTCTTCTCCTCGTTGTGATCGGCGATGCTCAGCCGATGGATGTGTTCGAACAGGCGCACGCGCAGTGCATAGAGCGCCTCTTCACTGCGAGTACCGAGGCGCTTCACGGCCGTGCGCTGAGCCACCGTGCCGACGATCACTGCCGCGAGGCCGATCAGAGCGAACGTCGTGATCGTGCCGACCCGTACGTTGCCCTGCTCGAAGCCCTTGTCGATCGACTGCTGCACGAGGATCGGCATGGCCAAGCGGCCCCCAGCACCCACCATCGCGAGCGCAAGCGTGAGGCCGAAGCCACTCTTCAGCGCCGGCGCCTCCTGCACGCCTTTGCCGATCGTCTCGACAGCCGTCCACCGACCGAGCGGCTCACTGATGGTCATGGCGCCAGCCCACCGTCGGCGAGGTCCGACGCCAACTCGTCTCGATCGTGTTCGAACGCCTGCATCAACTGCGCATACGGTTCACTCGAGGCCATCAGCTCGTCATGGCTCCCGTGCGCCGCCACGACGCCGTCGGCGAGGTAGAGCACCTCGTCGGCGAGGGCGATCGTGGATGGGCGCGACGCGACAGCGATCACCGTGGTGTCGGCCAGGGTGGCGCGCAGGTTCGAGAGCACCTTGGCCTCGGTGTTGGGGTCGAGCGCCGACGTGGTGTCGTCGAGCAACAGCAGATCGGGACGGCGCACCAGCGCACGCGCCAGCGCGATGCGTTGCCGCTGACCACCGGACAGCCCGACGCCCCGCTCGCCCACGATGGTGTCGAGACCCTCGGGCAACTCGTCGACGAACCCTGCCTCTGCGGTCGCCAGCGCGCCACGAACGGCATCGTCGTCGATCGGCGCGCCGAGGGTCACGTTGTCGCGAACCGATCCAGCGAACAAGAAGGGCTCCTGGAACGCCAAGGTCGTGACTCCGTCGGGCACGGTGATGGTTCCTGCAGACGTCTCGACCAGGCCGGCGATCGCGTGCAACAGCGTGGTCTTGCCG
>JAYUSX010000281.1:0-3894 GCA_043755475.1 Actinomycetota bacterium | reverse complement strand
TCGCGCTGGTCGCCGGTTGGTACATGTCGCTGCAGCACGAGGTGATCCACGGCCATCCCACACCGTGGCGAGCACTGAACACGGCCCTCGTGATCGTGCCTCGGTCGCTCTGGCTGCCGTTCGCGATCTACCGCGACACCCATCTCGAGCACCACGAGGTGGAGCTGACCGTGCCGGGAGTCGACCCGGAGTCGTTCTACGTGAGCCCCGCAGACTGGCAGGCAGCGTCGCCCGTGCGGCGCGCGTTGCTCCGGGCGAACCGCACGTTCCTCGGCCGCCTGATGATTGGCCCGCTGATCGGGCCGCCGGCGCTCGTCTGGAGCGAGCTCACGCGGGCTCGGACGAGCCGGGCTGCGATGCGAACGTGGGCGCTCCACGTGGTGTTGGTTGCAGCGGTCGGATGGGTGGTCTTCGGTCTCGCGAACGTGCCGGTCTGGCAGTACGTGCTGGGCTACAGCTACCTCGGGATGTCGGTCACGTACATTCGTTCCTTCGTCGAGCACCTGGCCGTGCCGGCGCCGGCGACGAGGTGCGCGGTGGTTCGCAGCGGTCGGTTCTTCGGCCTGCTGTTCCTGAACAACAACCTGCACATGACCCATCACGAGGTGCCCGGCGCGGCCTGGTATCGACTGCCGGCGCTGACGGCCGACCTGGGATCGGCCGACACGGCTGCTGTCGGCGCCGGGTACTACCGGGGTTACATCGAGGTGATGCGGCGCTATGGCATCCGCCCGTTCTCACAGGTGGTCGACCCGCTCGCCGAACCCGTCCATGCGTGACGGAACCGACGTGACCGGAGCGACGGGACCGAACTGCGAATGACCGAACAGCAAGCGAACGAACAGCGAGTGAACGAACAGCGAGTGAACGAACAGCGAGTGAGCCAACAGCAAGCGAACGAACAGGTCGGGGTGTCGGGCGAGGGTGAAGCAGGCCTGGGGATGTATCCGTTCGCTCCGCTGCGTGCTGCGTACGACGCCTACTGGCATGCGATCCAGCGCCGTGTGCCGTGGCTGCCGGCGGACCTCACCTGGCACGACGACGTGCACTCCTCGTGGCGTTCGCCCGACCTCGTGGTCGGCTACACGTGCGGGTGGCCGCTCGTCACCCAGCTCGACGATCAGGTGCAGGTGGTGGGCACCTTCGAGTTCACGATCCCCGAGGCCGCGGCCCACCGCTACCGGTCGGTGATCGTCGCCCGCCTCGACGCACCCCTCGCGTCGTTCGCGGGCGCCATCGCGGCGGTGAACGGCCCCGACAGCCTGTCGGGGTGGGTGAGTCTGGTGACGGCTGTGCACGGCACCGGCGGTGCATGGACCGGCGAGGTGCGATGGACCGGCGCTCACCGCGAGAGCGTGAGAGCAGTGCAGTCCGGCCTCGCCCAGGTGGCCTCCATCGATTCGGTCAGCTGGGCTCACATCAGCCGGCTCGAGCCCGAGCTCGTCGATGGTCTCGTCGTGGTCGGCAACGGCCCGGAGGTGCCGTGCCTCCCGGTGATCGCGGCGCGGCGCCTCACGCCCGATGCGATCGACGACCTGCGCGCGGCGATGGCAGCGTCGCTCGCCGAGCCGGCGATGGCGGTACACCGCGACACGATGTTGATTCGCAGCTTCGTCCCGCTCGACCTGGCCGACTACGTGCCGCTGCTGGAACTCGCGCCCGGCGGTTGACGGGCCGGCGGCGCGATCAGTTCGCTGCTACCGCAGCGCGGTCGTGAACGGGCCGCACGTCGACGGCGATGCCGGTCATGTGCGCCTGGCTGGACAGCGGTTCGAAGCTTCCCTCGCCGATCGGCAACAGCTCGTTCGGGTTGGCTCCCGGATGTGCGGCGGCGACCCGCAGCCGCGGGCTGACCGCGTGTCCCCACCCGTGCACCATCGACACCACGCCGGGCATGAGCGCCTCGTCGTGTTCGATGACGGTGCTCACCTGGCCGTGGTCGCTGGTGACGTGCACGGCGTCGCCGTCGACCAGGCCGAGTCGGGCTGCGTCGTCGGGGTGCATGCTCAGCGGATTGTCAGTGCGACCGCCGCGCTTCATGCGGGCGACGTTGGCGAACCACGAGTTGTGCATCCATGCATCTCGACGGTGGATGAGCCGCAGCCGTCCGTCGGTCACCTCTCGGCGAGTGTCGTCGAACAGGCGGCCGCACCGCTCGATCGCGTCGGCGAACCCGGACGGGCAGCAGTCGATCAGGCCGTCGGTCGTGTGCACCTGGGCGTCGAAGAACGTGCCCGGTTCGGGGCGGGGGAGCAGATGGGGCACGCCGTCGGCCTGTAGATCGTCGAGGGCGAGGCCGGAGCCCTTGGCGAGCATGTGCCGCCACTTCGCCCACGGGTCGGGGGTCGGGTCGTCGAGGATCGACGGCAGGCCGAGCTCGTGCAGGAACCGGTGGGCGATCCACCACTCCGGCTGGCGCTCGGCCAGTGGCGACGTGACGGCAGGCGTGTACTGCGCAAACGGTTGCGCACTGGTGCCGATGTTGACGATGTTGAGATCGTCGCGCTCGTACATGTCGGTGGACGGCAGCACGACGTGGGCGAGCTCGGCGGTCGCGCTCGGATAGATGTCGATCACGATCAGCAGCTCGAGCTGTTCGAACGCCTTGCGGAGGCGATCCTGGCCCGCGATCGACAGCATCGGGTTGCCTGCCACCACGATCATCGCCCTGATGGGCGACTCGCTGTCGAGGATCGCGTGCGACATCAGCGTCCCAGGGAGTGCGCCGCGGCGGAGCGTGCCGAACTCGGTGTCGACATAGCCCTGTGCCGGAACGCCGGCACCCGAGCGGGCATTCGGATAGAAGCCGTCGCTCTTGAGGTTGCCGCCCTCGACGTCGAGCTTGCCGGTGACGAAGCTGAGCATGTGGACGAGCCAGTAGGCGAGCGTCCCCTGGCGTCCCATGTTGATGCCGGTCGATGCGTGCACCGATGCGCGCGGTGTCGCGACCCACGCAGCGGCGAGCTCGCGCGTGACCGCCGCATCGACGCCGGTGATGTCGGCGACCGCATCGGCGTCGTACGGGCCGATGAAGCGACGCAGCTCCGCGAGGTGTTGCCCGTGACGTCGCACCAGGTCGTCGCGGAAGCCGCCGAGCGCATCGATCTCGTGCAGCAGCGCCGCCAGGAACCACACGTCGGTGTCGGGTCGGATCAGCAAGGTGTCGCCGATGCCCTGGTCGGGAGTCTCGATGCGGCGGGGGTTGACGAACACGAATCGGGTGCCGCGTGCAGCTGCTCGTCGCATCGTGCCGAGCACGTTGGGGATGGAGTAGAAGCTCGCCTGCGATGCCCGGGGGTTCTCGCCGATCACGAGGCACAGGTCGGTGTTGTCGAGGTCGGGAATCGGGTGCACGTTCGACGACCCGAAGACGGCCTCGCTGGCGACGAACTTGTTGGCACAGTCCTGGGTGCCCGACGAGAAGCTGCGGCGCACCCCGAGCGCGCGAAGCATCTGCCCCACGTGCAACGAACCGAGTGCGTTGAACGCCATCGGGTTCCCCACGTACGCCGCGGTCGAGTTCTCGCCGTGAGCTGCGATCACTGCCTTCCACCGCCGGGCTGCGTCGCTCATCGCTTCGTCCCAGCTGACCGAGGTCCAGGTGCCGTCGGGCGATCGGAGCTGCGGGTGGTCGAGCCGGTCGGGGTCATGGTGGATGTCGACTGCGGCCAGTCCCTTGTGGCAGGAGAAACCCTGGGTGACGGCGTGGTCGCGGTCGGGTGTGAGCTTGACGAGCCGGCCGCCGTCGACGTGGGCGACCAGGCCGCACGACGGTTCGCAGATCCGACAGAAGGTCTTGATCTGTTGGAGGTCTGCCGAGGCGCCGACCCCGCTCGTGCGCGCGCTGTCAGGGTTCCCCGTGTGCTCCATGGGCCGACTCTACGACTCGGGTCA
>JAYUSX010000280.1:0-9760 GCA_043755475.1 Actinomycetota bacterium | reverse complement strand
CGGCCACATGCATGGTCAGCTCTGCGACGGCCTCGCCGAGACGACCGTCGCGGATGAGTTCGGCGGCGCGCCCCTCGATCGCGACACAACGCAGTTCGGCGGTACGGGCGACAGAGGACTCAGCCCACACCTCGTCGGCGAACTCGTCGACCGCCGGACCTCTCCACAAGCTCAGCGCACGTTCGAAGGCCTCCGTGCCGCCGCCGTCGACGGCGTCGGCCACCAGTCCAGCGAACATCGCGACATCGGTCGCGAGATCGATCCGGTAACCGACGGCGTCGCTGCGCAGCACGTCGTCGCCGACGAGGCGCCTCACTCGTGAGATCGTCGCCCGCAACGCACCCGGCTTGATGTCGAGGAGGTCGCACAGTTGGGCGGTGCGCAAGGTGACCCCGGGCTGCAGTGCGAGCACGGCGACCAGCCGCCGCTGGCTCGCGCTCGGGAGCGCGATGACAGCGGACGAGTCCGTCGCGAAGCAGATCGGCCCTAGCAGCCGCACGTGCGTGACCGGGTTCGTCACCGCCATCGCCTCGGCGCCTGCTCTGCCATGCGTGCAATGTATTCCCACTCTCGCGCCGCATCGTCGGCTAGCTGACACCTTGACGAACGCCCTATCTGCGGGGTCTCGATCGAGCGTTGACGACAGTTGGGTCGTCAGGCTGGAACGGTTCGCCTCAGCAATACCGTGTCGTCGACCTCGAGATCGCTTCCCCAGACGAGCGCCGCCGCCTCGTCTCAGCTGATCTGGTCATAGCCGTCCTTCGGGCTGACCGCCTCGGCAGACCACTCGGTCGCCCGAGTCCACGTCGTGTCGTCGAAGGAAGCCGACGTCCACCCGTCGGCAGCGTCGACGATTTCCTTCGCCTCGATCGCGACCGTGAACGGGTACTCGGATCGATGCTTGCGATCCCGATCGAGGCTGGATGTTTGGTCATGTAGTCTGACAATAGATGGACGAAGGGGGTCGACATGGTGATCAGCCAGCAGTTCTCGGGTCGGATCGGGCGCACGGTCGCGGAGTCGGAGCCGAGCTTCGAGGTCGCACCCCATCCGGGTGAGACCGCGCCGAACGTGATCATCGTGTTGCTCGACGACACCGGTTTCGCCCAGCTCGGGTGTTTCGGTTCCGACATCGACACACCGAACATCGATGCGCTCGCGGCCAACGGGTTGCAGTTCACCAACTTCCACGTCACGCCGCTGTGCTCACCCACTCGCGCCGCCCTGCTCACCGGGCGCGCCAATCACGCGGTGGGCATGCGCTCGGTGAGCAATTTCATCACCGGCTTCCCCAACCAGCTCGGCCACATCTCCGACCATGCAGCCACGGTGGCCGAGGTGCTGGACGACCAGGGATACGCCACGTTCGCCGTGGGCAAGTGGCACCTCGCGCCGATGGAGCAGTGCTCGGCCGCCGGCCCGTTCGACCAGTGGCCGCTCGCCAGGGGTTTCGACCGGTTCTACGGCTTCCTCGACGGTGAGACCGATCAGTTCTACCCCGAGCTGGTTGCCGACAACCATCCCGTGCACACTCCCGGCACGCCCGAGGAGGGCTACCACCTGTCGGAGGACCTGGTCGACCAGGCGCTGCGCATGATCGCCGACTCCAAGGGTGTTCGACCCGACCGCCCGTTCTTCACGTATCTCGCCTTCGGCGCCACGCACGCCCCGCACCAGGCTCCGCCGACGTACATGGCCAAGTACCGCGGTCGATTCGACGAGGGCTGGGATGTCACACGCGAGCGCTGGTTCCGCAGGCAGATCGAGACCGGCGTCATCCCGCCCGACACCGTGCTCTCGCCGCGCAACCCCGGCGTGAAGGCGTGGGACGAGCTGTCGGAGAACGAACGCCGCCTCGCCGCCCGCCTGCAGGAGGCGTTCGCAGCGTTCTTGGACCACACCGACGTGCAGATCGGTCGCCTGGTCGACGGCCTGCGCCGCCTCGGCCAGCTCGACAACACGATCCTGGTGGTGCACGCCGACAACGGAGCGTCACAGGAGGGTGGGCCATTCGGGGTGATGCACGAGATGAAGTTCTTCAACGGCATCTTCGAGATGCCCGACGAGGCCGTGCAGCGCATCGACACCATCGGCGGACCCAACAGCCACACCAACTACCCGTGGGGTTGGGCCCAGGCCGGCAACACCCCGTACCGCTGGTACAAGCAGAACACCCACGAGGGTGGCGTCCATGTGCCGATGGTCTTCCACTGGCCGGCCGGTGTGCCGGCCGATCAACGGGGCACCAAGCGCGACCAGTTCGTGTTCGTGGCCGACATCGTGCCCACCGTGTACGACGTGGTCGGGGTGCAGCCGCCAACAGTGCGTCGGGGCCTCGAACAGATGCCGGTCACCGGCCATTCGTTCGCCTCGTTCCTGGCCGATCCGACCGCGCCGGCCACCAACACGGTGCAGTACTTCGAGAACGGCGGCAGCCTGGCGCTGATCGCCGGCGGCTGGAAGGCCGTGTTGAAGCACACCGCCGGCGGGGACTACTCGACGGAATCGTGGGAGCTGTACCACCTGGCGGCCGACCGGTCGGAGTGCACCGACCTCGCCGCCTCGCAGCCGGGCAAGCTGGCCGAGCTGGTCGCGATGTGGGACGCCGAAGCCGAACGGCATGGAGTGTTCCCGCTGGACGACCGGGGTGTCACCTTGTTCGGAGCTCGATTCAGAGAGCGCTCGCCCCACCCCGAGAACCGGCGATACGTGTACCGACCCCCGATGTCGCCGATGCCCGCGCAGGCCTCGGCCGCGATCGGGGGGCGCCACGTCGACCTCACCGCGCGGGTCACCCTGGCCGAGGGTGACGAGGGTGTGCTGTTCGCCACCGGCACGCAAAACTCGGGCATCTCGGTGTTCGTGCAGAACCGGCGGTTCGTGCTCGACTACAACGCGTTCAGCGCCCACACGATCATCGAGTCGGGTGAGCTGCCGCTGGGTGACGTGGAACTCGTGATGCGTCTGCGGCGCGGCGAAGGCATGCGCGGCACCGCCGACATCGTGGTGAACGGCGATGTGGCCGCGCATGCCGAGCTGGATCTGTTCATGCGCATGATCTCGTCGATCGGCCCGAGCGTGGGCGGCGACCACGGCTCGGCGGTGTCGGAGCGGTACGCCGCACCGTTCGAGTTCACCGGTGTGCTCCACGAGATCGTGATCCAGGCCAGCCCCGAGAAGTACGCCGACGTCAACGCAGCCGAGGCACGGGCGGAGAACTCACGCCAGTGACGCGGCTCCGGTCGACTGCCGACGCCGAGCTGTTGATGGCTCAGGCTTCCTCGGCGATGCGCTGGAGGACGATGTCGACGATCTGGCGGCCGTGGGTGTTCTGCAGGAAGTGACTGGCGTCGGCGATCGGGTCGAACGACGCGTGCATCTGCTCGGCCCAGGTGCGTCCACACGCCTCGGTGAAGATGTCGTCGGTGCAGCCCCACACGAAGTGTGCGGGCTTGGGCCAGCCGAGCAGGATTCGGTAGTGGTGGGTCTGGGCGGCGCCGTTGCCGTTGTCGTAGCTGTCGAGGGGGATCGAGCGCGGGAACCGCCGGAGCCCGTTGTGCGCGTCGGCGGGGAGCCCGAGGAACGGGGCTTTGAACCCACGGTACATGTCGGCCGCGGCACCGGTCAGCCCGGGGTCGACACCCTGAGCCAGCGCGGGGAAGACTTTCTCCGGCCCGGCCAGCCCAGCGGTGAGCACCAGCAACAAGGCCACATCGGGACACTCACGGTCGAAGATGCCACCGGCCTGCCAACCCTGGTTCCACCGATGGATCGCCGGGGAGTACTCGAACTCCGGGTGATGCAGCCAGGTGTTCATGATCACCAGTCGCGAGAAGCGCTCCGGCATCGTGGCCGCCTGGGCGAGGCCGGTCGGGCCACCCCAGTCCTGGCACACCAGCGTGACGTCGGTGAGGTCGAGCGAGGTGACGAGGGTGGTGAGGATCTCGGTGTGGCGAGCGATCGTGTACCAGTGGATATCGGTGGGCTTGTCGGATCGGCCGAACCCCATGTGGTCGGGGGCGATGCAGCGATAGCCGGCAGCCACGAGCGCGGGAATCATGTCGCGGTACAGGTACGACCACGTGGGCATGCCGTGCATCAACAGCATCACCGGCCCGTCGGGCGGACCTTCGTCGAGGTAGTGCATCCGCAGGTCTTGCCACTGGTGGTAGTGGGGTTCGAACGGGTAGCCGGCGAGGTCGGCGAAGTTCTCGTCCGGTGTGCGAATGAATGCCGTCATGGTTCTGGTCCGAATCGACCCTCAGACCCGATCGACGACGGTCGCATCGACTGCACCGGAACTGAACCGAAGGGCGAGACGTCCTCCCGCAACCTCGCCTTCACGACGTGCCCCACCAGTCGGCCGGCTTGATCGACCCGGCCAGCCCGGCCAACCTCCGGCACTGCACATCCCATCGATAGCGACGAACGGCAGAGATGGCGAGGGAGTGGCCCATGATCCACATGACGATCGCCAATGGGAACCTGCGATCGTCGAGCGCGCCCACCAGCGTGGCCGTCTCCGTGGTGTGATCGACCTCGACGAACACGCGCTCGCCGATACGGAGTCGACTGGCATTGTCGAGCGTCACTGGTGTGTCGTGACCTTTGATCTCCATGGTGTACGCACCGTCATCCTGACCGGACACGACGATCGCCATCGACGTCTCGTCGTTCCGGTCCTGCATGGCCACCCAGGACAGAACGGCACCACCGACGATCAGCGCGAACCCTGCGACCGCGGCCAGCACCATCATGGTGTTGGTACGACGCCGGTCGGACGGCATCACGCCGAGTCGCGATCTGGCACCAGCGAGGGCCGACGCGCGTCCGCCGACATAGACCATCGCCGCACCACCGACCAGGATGCCGACGAGGAGCGAGCCGAGGATCGCGGGCACACCGCTCGCATCGACGATGTTCACGCCCCACCACCCGAGACCACCGACGACGACCATGGCGCCGACGATCGAGAGGGCGCCGCGCAGCATGAGACGATCAGGGAACACGGCGGGCGGTACCGTCGTCGGCGTGCGTGCCTCGCTCGTCGCTCTCAACCAGGTACGGAACGAGCGGTCCTGGAACACGAACGACGGGTAGTTCGCCCATGTGCCGCCGTCGACGAGTGCGTGCACCGTGGCCCCGTTCGCCGGTGACATGAACACGCCCCGGCCGGCCGGAAACGCGCCGGGGATCGCCGACGACGCAGCGACAGCACCCGCGACGTCGACGTCGGGCGTGGTCCGCCGGCTGAACACCATCGGGTGGCTGTTGGCGAGATCCATCGCGAGCACGTACAACTCGATCCCGGTGGCTGCGTGGAGCTCCGCGAACGTCACCGGTCCGACAGCGGTCTTCTGGATGCGCGTGCGGAGTGTGGCGTCCAGCCAATCACGGATCCCATGGCTCTCGTAGATCGACGAGCGGCGTCCGAGCGCGGCGGAGATGAACCGCTTGATCCACGATGCCTGCGCCGACCGCAGCGCCAGCGGGACCGCCCGCTCCACGTCGTCGGGCCCCATGCCCGAGGCGACGAGCGTGGCCGTGACCGCGCCAGCCGACGCACCCGCAACGCTCTTGAACCACAGTCCGCGCTCGCGCACCGCGTGCAACGCGCCGGCATATGCGACTCCCTTGGCACCGCCCCCCTTGAACACACCGTTGACGTACCGCAACGTCGACAGGTTCTGGTCGGCTGCGGTCGCTGCCCCGCCGACAGGTTCGTGGTCGGTCATCGGTACGAGTCGCCCGTCCACGGGTCGTGCTTCAGCTCCGGGTCACATGCGCGCAGCGGATGCCGCTCGCGCGACAGCACCTCATCGGTGTCCCATGGCTCGAACGCGTTGGTGACGTTCGCGAGCCCGGTGGTCGCGAGCTCTGGGAAGTGCCGCAAGAGCACCTGTTTGAACGTGGTGGCGTCCACCCAGTCCATCCCCTCCTTGGTGTACACCTCCTCGCGATAGTCGTCGGTGAAGAAGCGGTCGGCCTGCAGGCGCCGGCTCGCGTTGATGATGAAGATCTGGAACATCGTCTCGCCGAAGCCGAAGTAGGTCGGTCGATGTGCCTCGGCAAGTGTGCCGACCATGAGATCGAGCAACTCCACATTGTCGCCGTACACCTCGCGGATCGCCGCCACGGCGTCCTTGTCGGGGGTCAGGTCGTCGAAGCTCCGGATCGGTTGCAAGCCCAGCTGCCGTCTGAATTCGTTGTAGCGCGGCACCCCTCGCTCGCGGGCACGAACGATGTCGACGGTCGCCATGTCGAACAGCGGGTTGCCCGGCACGCTCAACTCCTGCATGAACGCCGGGTAGTTGTTCAGCACCAGTTGGCCAGGGTGCTGATTGCCGAAGGAGTAGAAGAGGTCGACCAGCCCGATCTCGCCGGTGGTCTTGGCGGACCCGGCTTGCCTGGTGGCGGGCACCGGCATCTCCTCGATCGCCGAGCCGGTCGCGTGGTTGCGGAGGTGGAGGTGTTCGGGGAGCAGCGAGTGGAGCCGATAGACCTCGACGAACTCCTCGGCGAGTCCGTACGGCTGGCCATGACGTTCGATGTGGTTGCCGACCAGTCCACCGAGCTCGGGGCTCTCCACGTTGAACGTCGCAACGGTCTTGCGATCAGCACCCTTGCGGAACATGTAGGTGAGCAGGCCGTACCAGTTCGCGTTGAGCCCGCGGGCAAGCGACGGATTGGGCAGGATCGCCGGCGTCCATTCGATCGAGTGGATCTTCGCCATCACCGCGGCGTTCACGAGCCGCGCCACGTTGAACAACCGGTCGTCGTTCCATGTCGGATAGCTCTCGTGGAGACGATCGCAGATCGCGTTGTGCTCGCGGGCGAACAGCGTGTGCAACATCGCGGTGCCGACCCACCAGTTGCGCACCATGCCGCTGTCCTCGACGCCGTTCATGAGCGGCAGACGACCGTCGTCGGCGAGCCGGAGCTTGCCGAGCACGTGACCGCGCAGGCGATCCTGCGTCGCTTGATCGCTGCCGTAGATCTGTGAGCCGTCCCACCAATGGGTGACTTCGTTGATGAACGTGACGGGCGTGGTCTCGCCCTCCGGCAGCCGGGTCGGATCGGGCTGAGTGCGGCCGATCGTGATCCGATCCTGATGGAAACGTCGACGCGCGGGGTCGTCCTCGGCGAGCGGCACCTCGATGAACTCGTCCATCAGGTTCTCACCATGGGTGACCCAGTCGTGGTTCTGGAACTGGATCCACGACGCCGCGAGCAGGTTCAGGAACGGCACCTCCTGCACCACGGGCTCGCCATCGGCGACCTTTCTGCTGAGTAGTTTTCGGCTGACGAGCCGCGGGTTGGGCGTCATCAGTTCGTCGTCATCGGCCGGGTGGATCGACGAGTTCGCGACGTTGCGGAGGAATCGTGTGCCGGCCGCACCCTCTTTCGGATCGTCCAACCGGTTCCAGGTGCCGTCCGCGGTTCGGAAATGGGTGACACCGGGCGGCGGCGTGAGCGTCGGATCAGCGAATCCGACCAGAGCGCCGGGCGGATAGGTCGACCGTAGGTTGTGCTTCATCAGCGTCTCGCGCATGTGTGCGAGCGTCAACACTCCGGCATTGACGCCCTTGTCCGACCAATTGGTCCAAACCGAGCCATGCGTCCTCATCCCGGCGATGCGGGTCGCGACCTTGAATCCCTTGCCGAAGACGTCGCCGATCGCCTTTCCGACGTCGACACGCAGCCGGCTGAACAGGAGGGTCGGTCGGTCGGGGAACGGCTCGGGCAGGCTCGGCACCGGCGGCGGCGCCAGCAGCGCGTCTCGGTCGAGATGTCGGATCTCCGGTACGAACACGTGCACCTCGGCCCGGGCGTTGGCGACCGATCGGTCGTGCATCTCTCGCCAGTCGACGTTGGTGGCGTCGATCGCCACGGCGTCGGCGTAGTGCTCGGCAGCACGGTCGTACTGCTCCAACCGAAAATGGGCGAGACCGAGGAGTGATGCCGACTCGCCGCTCGGGTCTTGCGTCGCGGCCGATGCGAGGAGCACCGTCGCTTCGGCCGCGTGTCCCATCTCGAGTTGGTGGATGCCTTCCTCGCGCGACGTGGTCCATCTCGAGATCTGGTTCGCGTCGATCGGCGCCCCTTCGTCAGCACCTCGATGAGATGCGAAGCCAGGTTCGATGCCGTCATCCGGGCCGTGTCCCATGGTGTCCCCGGTGGTCGTCATGCGTTGATGTTCGCCTTCAGTCGACGCGGTTCGAGCCTCCACGGGCTCGCCGCGCTTCGATCCAGATCGGCCTGCAGTGCGAGCATGTCCTGCTGGAACTGCACGAACGCCGTGGCCCCGCGGGCATCGAGGGCCATCGCAGGCATCGTGTCGTCGAGCAGCATCGTTCGGTGAACGTTGAGGTTGAAGTTGGCGTTCACCAGCCGCTGGTACACGTCGAGCGGCACGCTCCTGCCGTCGGTCGAGATGCGCACCGGCGACAGATCGGGCCAGAGCTGGTAGTCCCACACGCCGCTGCCCGTGATCTCGTGTTCGACGGTGGCGAGGTAGAGCACCGTCGCCAGGAGCGAAGCAACGCCTTCTCGATCGGCCACGGCACCCATGACGCCGATCACGCCATGAGGGAGCCGTCGCTCGAGCTCACCGATCCATGCTTGGAGCAGTTCGTCATCGGCGACGGCGTCGTCGGACGAGTAGTACACGGCGAGATACCGGCGGGCATGCCCGAGGCACACGTCGTACAACGCGGTCCAGTTGTCTCGCACCGGAGACGCCAACTCGGCCACACCTCGACGAGAGGCGTCGGTGCGCGGGTTGATCGATGCGAGGTCGAACTCGCCGATGGTCGCCTCGAAGAGCTCGCACTTGCCGCGGTGACTGAAGCTGAAGATCGAGTCGAACTCCCCACCTTTGGACATGAGGACCTCGGTGACGAGCTGATTGCCAGCGTGCGTCCCGAACACGTGCATCCACACGAACCGGCACACCGGATGAGCCGATGGCAGCTGGTTGCGCGTCGCGGCTTCGAGCACGGGCCCGGCCACGAGGTGCAGCCAGTTGAAGTGGCGGATCAACGATGCGTGCGTGGTGACGCTGCACACAGCCATACGCAACGCGTCGGCCCACGCCTGCGAGCCGGGCACGGCGACTCCGAGCGACGTCTCGATCCGTTCGGTGTGCAGCGTGCCGGTGGCATGGTCGAGGGAGAAATCGACCACGGCGCCGAGCCGTTGCAGCCCCCCGTGCACCTCGAACTCGGACAGTTGCGCCACGTCCCACCGGAACGAACCGTTGCCGTTCGATGTGAGGTATGACGCATACGGGCTGGAGACGGCCAGCACCCCGAGATCATCGGTCCCTGCTGGCCGCACCGGTGCGGGGAAGCACCGCCGATGCGCTGGGGTGTACGCAGCCGCCAGCGCCGCCGTGCCGTCGTCGGGCACCGATGGAAGCCCTGCCACCATGGGTGGGTACCAACGAACGAGGCGGTGCTGGAACGCTGTGAACGCCTGCTTGGCACGATCGACCTCGTCGTTCGGAAGGCGTTCGGCCAGCACGAGGCCAGCGATGGGGATCTTCGGGTGGCGGGTGGCGAACGGCACGAGTGTGACGGGAGCCAACGCATCGGCAGGCGGCTGGATCACCGTGGCGCGCTGCCCCTTGAACTTCAGGATCGCCAGGCAGTTCCAGAACCGACGTCGCATGCGCCAGCGGAGTCCGCGCAAGGGCGAGACAGCGGCTACCGCCCCGCCGTCCGAGCCGGCGGCCGGCGGCACCGGAGCGGAGCTGGTG
>JAYUSX010000279.1:0-3913 GCA_043755475.1 Actinomycetota bacterium | reverse complement strand
CGGGATAGTTCTCCAGCAGCTGCGACCCCGCGACGTAGAGCGGCATCGGTGCGCCTCGCACGTTCGAGGTGGCGAAGTCGACGGTCTGTGCTTGCTGGCGGGCCAGACGGGTGACGAGCGAGGTGGGCAGCGTGGCCGCCACGGCGGCAAGGGCTTCCAGCGATCCGCCGGCCGACGCTTCGCGAGCGGCCCCCGTCGCGGTTTGGATCGCCTCGAAACGGTCGGCGATGGGCATATCTCCGGTGGGCACCATCATGCGCGCGAGGGAGAACGCATTCGAACCGGAGCCGTCGGTGCGGGTGCTGACGGCCATGCTGGCGCGGAGCTCGTCGACCGGTTGGCCGAGCTCGCGATGGTAGGCGCCGGCCGCCTCTGCGGCCGCGGTGAGGAACGCGGTGTTCAAGGTGCCGCCGAGCCGCTTGGCCGCTGACTTCGTCTCGTTGAACGGTGCGCGCAAGACCTCGATGCCGCGCTGCAACGAGCGCTCGGTCCACAGCGGCGAGTGTGCCCGCTCGGTGTCGTTCAGTTGGCTCATCACGCCGCGTATGGTGTCGGCCGCTGCGTTGCCGGCGTCGGGGATGCCGGCCGGGTCGGAGAGGAGCTCCTTGATCTGGCGGATCAGCCCGAGCGGGAGCCGAAGGCTGCCCGCCAGCATGTCGCGGAGCAGGTCCTGGTTGGCCTGCATCGAATTGGTCTCGTCGGGGCGCTCGAGCGTGTCGGGATCGATCGGCATCGGCTCGGGAGCGTCCCGTGCGAAGTCGAGGAACTGCAACGACATCTGAACACTCGTCTCGCCGTCGGCGATGGTGTGGTGCATCTTTTCGACCAGTGCGGAGCGGCCGCCGCGCAGACCATCGACCACGGTGAACTGCCACAGCGGGCGGGTGCGTTCGAACGGATCGCACGCGATGAGGCTGGTGAGGTCGAGCAACTGGCGCATCGAACCCGGCTTGGGCAGCGCCATGTGGCGAACGTGGTAGCGGATGTCGAAGTTCGAGTCGTCGACCCACATCGGCGCCGTGAGGTTCACCGGCATCGGTTGCACCCGTTGACGAAGACGCTCGACCACGTGGGTCGCACGTTCCATCCGAGCCACCAGCCGTTCGAAGTCAGGCGGGCGATCGAGGATCGTCACGTTGGCGAACGCACTCGACAAGTGCGGATCCTTCTCGAGCCGCCACATCAGCCCTTCCGCATCGCTCATCTTGCGGTCGAACTTGGGGAACTCAACAGCGTCGGCCATGGGGTCGCAGGCTAGTGCCGCAGGAGGTCGGCGGCGCCCGAGAGCAGGGCCGCCTGGGCCAGGACCAGACCGACGACCATGCCTCCGACGACATCGCTCGGGTGGTGGATCCGCACGATCGCCCTGCTGAGTGCGACCACCGTCGCGATGGCGAACCACACCGGAGCCCAGGGCCAGCTCGACCACACCGTCAACAGGGAGGCGGCGAAGAACGCAGACGAGGCGTGCCCGCTGGGGAAGCTCGACGTTCTGGGTCGACGGACCTGGAACCGCGGATCACCGGTCTCGGTCGGGCGTGTGCGTCGGAACAGGCGTTTGATGCCCTGGTTGACGATCAGACTCTCGACGCCCATCAGGGCGGCGAACACCACCCACTCGCGCCACTCGCGCCGCAGCCCCAGGCCATAGGCAGCGCCGATGACCTGCCAGATCAGGCTGAAGTCGCCGTACTCACTGGCCATGTGGAACATGCGGTCGACGCCGCGTCGTTCACGCCAGGGCTCGAGCGCTCGATCGGCTCGTTCGTCGAAGGATGCGACCCGGGCGGTCAGGTTCATGCGCGGCTCATGCGTGGCTCACGCAGGTGCGAGGCGCCCGAATGCGACCGGTGCTTCCAACTTGGCCAGGTCGGGATCGCCCCCGAAGGCAGGACACCATTGCTGGAAGGCGCAGACCTTGCACAGCGGGCCCTGTCGGGGTCGGAAGTCCTGTGTGGTGCAGGCGCGCTCGACGGCCTTCCAGACAGCCGTGGTGCGGGTGGTGATGAAACGGACCGACTGCTCCGACGGGATGGCGGTGATCGTCTCGCCCGAGCGGAGATACATCAGCCGGATGGCGGCGGGCCGACGACCGAGCACCGACTCGCACAGGAACGAGTAGAAGTGCACGCCACCGAGCTTGGACTGTTCGTACTTCAGCCCGGGGGCCCGACCCGTCTTGTAGTCGGTGACGATCAGTTCGCCGTCGGGGCCGAGCTCGAGCCGATCGATGATGCCGCGCAGGGTGAGGTCGCCCACCTGGGCCTCGAGCCGCAACTCGAGGCCGATGTCGCGGATCTGGGTGGGGTCCTCCATCAACAGATACGACTCCATCAGCGTCCAGGCATCGGCGACGAACGCCTGCTGCTGAGCATCGTCGAGGCCGAGCAGCGTGAACTCGGGATCGACGGCGTACTCGGCCACCGCTTGTTGGAACGAGCGGGGGACGGCATCGCCGGTGCGCTCGTGCGACTGCAGGGTGAACAGCACCTCGAGCGCCCGGTGCACCATCGACCCCTTGGTCGCGGCGACGCTGGGCGGCTCGGGCAGCTTTTCGATGCTGGCGAACCGGAAGGCCATCGGGCACGACGTGAACGCCTCGACCCTGCTGGGCGACAAGCTGGTGGGGACGACGAAGCTCACACCTGCAGTGTACGAAGGGGTGCGCGCCATCGTCCGATCCCCGCTCCCGTGAGCGCCACCCGCACCGGCTGCGGGTGCGGCTCGCGGAACCGGGGGTCAGGCGAGGAAGTCGGCGATGAGCCCGGCGATCTCGGCCGGGTGCGTCATCGGGGCGAAGTGGTTTCGATCGGGCAGTTCGAGGTAGGTGCCGCGGGGCAATCGCTCGGCCACACCGGCAGCGATGCTCGACGGCTGCTGTGGTTCGATCCGCCCGGCGATCACGAGCACGGGGGTCTCGATCTCGGTCAACGTGTCCCATGTGCCGTGACCGTCGCCGCCTTCGTAGGTCTGGGCCTCGGTCTCGGGGAGGCACTTCAGGTGCACCTGGCCGTCGTCGCGTTCACGAAAGCCGAAGCGGACATACGCCTGGAGCGCGGCGGGATCGAACCCGCCGAGCGGCGGCTTCGCAGCGAAGTTCTCGATCGCCTGGTCGTAACTCGGGAACGCCGCGCGCCGGCGGCGCGCCCCGGCCGCGAGGGGACTCTCGTTGCCGGGCGGGCGGATGCCTTCGGGAGGGAACACGATCGGTTCGAACACGACGAGCCGCGAGAACAGGTCGGGGCGACGTCGTGCCGCCATGAGGAGACAGGCGCCACCCATCGAGTGCCCGAAGGCGATGACGGATTCGCCCGACGCCGCCGCCACGGCTTCGGCCATCGCGAGCGCATCGTCGCCGTATCGTTCCCAGACCACAGGCCCTTCGGGCAGTGGGGTGTCGCCGTGGCCCCGGTAGTCGAACGCGATCGAGTGGTAACGATCGCCGAGCCACGCCGCGATCGGCAGGTAGCAGCGACCGTGGAAACCGGTGGCATGGCTGATGAGCAGCGCTCGGCCGTGTCCGCCGAGGTCGTGGACGGCGACGTCGACGCCGTCGCTCGACCGGATGGGAGATTCCGGTGCTCGCATCAGGCGCGGGACTTCTTCACATCGTCCTTCTTGCGGGCGCGACGGCGCCACCACATCCCGAAGAACCTGTCGGCGAGCACGCCGATGAACATCGCCACGAGCAACGACCATCGCACCGTGGTGTTCCAGTCGAAGACCCAGAGGTCGATGTCGACCCGGTCGCTGTTCTGGAAGAAGAAGATCAGGCCGAGCACTGCGACGATGCCGAAGCCGATCAGCGCTGGGCTGATGCCGTTCTTCCCGCTGGCTGCCCGGAGGTTCCCGCCCGTGCGGTCGTTGCTGGTGAGATCACGATCGTCGTGGGACATGGGGTGACTTTACGACG
>JAYUSX010000278.1:0-9793 GCA_043755475.1 Actinomycetota bacterium | reverse complement strand
CGGTGATCGCCAGGGTGAGCGGCCAGGCACTCACGTCCAGCTACCTCGATCAGCCGGTGCTCCCCGAGCTCGACGACCGCTTGCGATCCGGCTGGCCCTTCGCCCCCGAAGAACTCACGGTGGTCGACGGCGCGATGGACGCTCTCGACCGTGTGGCCCAGGTGGTGGTTCGGCTCGGTGATCGAGTGATCGTGGAACACCCCGCCTTTCCGCCGTTGCTCGACCTGCTCGACCAACTCGGCGCCGAGATGATCGGCGTCGATCTCGATGACGAGGGCATGAAGCCGGAGCAGTTCGCGGCAGCGCTCGATCTTCGTCCATCTGCGGTGTTCTGCCAGCCACGGGCGCACAACCCGTCCGGTGTGACGATGAGTCGCAAGCGGGCCAAGGTTCTCGCTGACCTACTGGCGCGCCATGAGGCACGTCCGATCATCGTCGAGGACGATCACTCGGGCGACATCGCCAGCGGCAGGCTCGTCAGCTTCGGCCACTGGCTGCCGACCCGCACGGTTCACATTCGGAGCTACTCCAAGAGCCACGGGCCCGACCTGCGACTCGCCGCGGTGGGCGGTGCCGGCGAGGTGATCACCTCCGTCGCGAACCGGCGGCTGCTGGGCCCCGGTTGGAGCAGCCGCATTCTGCAGGCCGTGCTGCTGGAGATGCTCGACGACCCGACCACGCTCGCCGCGGTTGCCGCCGCCCGCGAGGAGTACGCCTCGCGGCGCGCCGCGGTGGCGTCGGTGCTCGGTGCTCACGGCGTGCCGTGCACCGGCACCGATGGCATCAACCTGTGGATGCGCGTTCGCGACGAACGTGCCGCGCTGCTCACCCTCGCGGCCCAGGGCATCGGTGCCGCGCCCGGCGCCCCGTTCCAGGTGCGCACCGACGACCCGCACATCCGGGTCACGGTGGGCCTGGTGCCGACGAGCGAGCATCGTCTCGCCGGTCGGCTGGCGGAAGCCGCGAACCTGCAGCCGAGCCGCTCCGGGCAACGCTGAACGCGGTGCTGTCGCGGCTCGACGCTGTCGATCCTGCTGCGACGCGGGCCCCAACGTCACATGGGCGATTGCTTCACCAGTTCGGGAGCCATCCCGCATTCGGGAGCGAGCAGGTCGGGCTCTGTCGCATCGAACGCACCGTCCGGGCCCACCACCGAGCCGAACAGGGCAAGCGGCATCGGTTCGGCCTCGGCGTCCCAGGCGACCCGCACATCGGCGATCCGGGTGGTCATCGTCGTGAACAGCCCCTGTGGCAGCCGGCGGCCGCGACCCGCAACCAGCCAGGTCGGCACCTCGCTGCAATAGGCCACGCTCGCCAGCGCCCTCGAACCCGTCGTGGCGAGGATCTCATCGGTGCCGGTGGCCATCGCTTCCACCAGCACGATGTCGGCCGCAACAGCCGCCGCGGCGATACCTGCCGCCGGCACGATCTCGGCATCGATGTCCGCCCGCTGCAGACGGCGAACGAACGAGTTGCCCTGGTCGTCGGCATCGATGGCGAGCACTCGGATGTCGCCTCGACGCATGACCGCGTCGCCGATCAGATCGGGCCAGCCCACCACGCACACGGTGGCGTCATCGGGCAACAGGTCGAACAGGTGGTCGGGCGTGGGATCGTGCTCCACCTCGGCCGCGAGCTCGTAGGCCGCGTCGAACGGTCGAGCCGACATGAGCAGCGACGAGCAGAACCACCACAGCGGGCCGCTCGTCGGGTGCCGCTCGACGATCCGCCGGCAGGCGATCACCAGGCCGGCCTGCTCGAACTGGAGACCACGCAGCGCCGCGGCGGTCTCGCGCACGAGCATGCGCTGATCGCCCCCGGAAGCCCGGGCCACGTATCGGAGCCGCTCGATCGGATGCACGTTGCGAACCTAGTGGCGAACCCCCACCCCCGCACTGCCGACCCCACCATCCGGGGAGCGGTGGGCATGAGCTGGGGGGGCGAGGGGTTGGCTTGGTAGCTTGTCGGCCGTGGCCTTGAACCCTTCGCCAGACGTCGTCCTCACCTCGCTCGACGGTGACGCCCGCCCGTTGTCGGAGTGGCTCACCACGTTCCACCTGGCGAGCGTGGTCCTCGATCCGTTCACCAACGAGAGCGCCTGGATCCTGAAGACGGCGATCCGCATCCTCGACAACTTCCGCGGCTCCGACGCACGGGTGAACTTCGTGCTCACCTGCACTCGAGCCGAAGCTCGGTCGTTCCTCGGCCCTATCGCCGACGACTTCCTGGTGTACTGCGATGCAGACCGATCGTTCGTGACGAGCCTGGGCCTGGGCCAGGTGCCTGCGTTCGTGTTCATCCGCACCGACGGCACCGTCACGGCCGCGGCCGAGGGTTGGAACTCTGCCGAATGGCGCACGGTTGCCGACGTGATCGCGACCTCGTGTGCGTGGTCCCGTCCGAACATGCCCGTTGCCGGCGATCCCGGCCCGTTCCACGGAACGCCCGCGCTGGCGGGCTGAGCCCGAGCCCCACCGGTGCCGATCCCTGCGTCGGTCGCCGACCTTCCTGTCGTCGCCACGCTCCCGTCGCTCGCGATCGCCCTCGCCGAGCGCTTCGCGGCCGTGCTGGTCGCGTCACCCGGCGCCGGCAAGACCACCGTCGTCCCCCTCTGGCTGCTCGACCAGCAGTGGCTGGACGATCGTCGGATCGTCATGCTCGAGCCACGCCGCCTGGCCACGCGAGCGGCGGCCCAGCGAATGGCGAGCCTGCTCGGCGAGCCGGTCGGTCGCACCGTCGGCTACCAGACACGCGACGAGCGGCACATCGGTGAGCACACACGAATCGAGGTCGTCACCGAAGGCGTGCTCACCCGACGCCTGCAGCACGACCCCGAACTGCCGGGCGTGGGCATCGTGATCTTCGACGAGGTGCACGAACGCAACCTGCCCACCGACATCGGGCTCGCGCTCGCCCTCGATGTGCGGGCGGCATTGCGACCCGACCTGCGGATCCTGGCGATGTCGGCCACGCCCGACACGCGCAAACTCGTCCAACTGCTCGGCCACGACGAGCCGGCGCCGGTGATCGAGAGCGCCGGCCGCGAGTACCCGGTCGAGATCCGGTCGCTCCCGCTCACGAAGGGTGTCCGGATCGAGCAGGCAGTGGTCGACGCGGTGCTCATCGCGCTGCGCGACGAGACCGGAGACATCCTGGTGTTCCTTCCCGGCATCGGTGAGATCCGTCGGGTGGAGAGCGAACTCCGGTCGCGCGTCGGCGACCACGTCGACATCCGCCCGCTCGCTGGCGCGCTCGCACTCGCCGACCAGGACCGGGCGCTCATGCCGTCTCCAGCGGGGCGACGGCGCGTGGTCCTGAGCACCGACATCGCCGAGTCGTCGCTCACCGTCGCGGGCGTGCGGGTCGTGGTCGACGCTGGCCTTGCTCGAGTGCCCCGCTTCGACCCGCGCTCGGGCATGACCAGGCTCACCACGGTGTCCACGAGTCGGGCGTCGGCCGACCAACGGGCAGGCCGCGCGGGACGCACCGAGGCCGGCGCGTGCTATCGCCTGTGGAGCAAGCTCGAGCAGAACACGCGCCTCGCCCACCTCCCCGCCGAGATCACCCAGGTCGACCTGGCCGGCCTCGCCCTCGAACTGGCTGCGTGGCAGGCGACACCCGAGTCGCTCGCCTTCCTCGATCCGCCACCGGCAAAGGCGTTGCAGACCGCACGTGAGCTCCTCGTCGAACTCGAAGCGCTCACCGCCGTCGGAGCGATCACCGACATCGGCCGCTCGATGCTCGGCCTGCCGGTGCATCCGCGCCTGGCTCGAATGATCGTGGCGGCGCCGACCAACCTGCGCGCGCTCGCCTGCGTCGTCGCTGCCATCGTCGACGAGCGCGACGTGCTTCGCGGCCGTGCCGACGAGTTGCCGTCGGACCTGTCGTATCGGGTGCGGCTCGTCGCCGGCGATGAGCGCGATGACCGAGCCGACCGGCGTGTGATCGAGCGGGTACGCGATCGGGCCCTCGACATCGCCCGGCGCGCACGCGTGCACATCGTGCTGAGCGAGGTCGACCCGGCACACGCAGGCAGCGTGCTCGCACTCGGGTTCCCCGATCGGGTGGCCGTTCGCCGCAGCCAACTGGGGCAGTTCCAGCTGCGCACCGGCGGCGGGGCGTGGGTCGGCAAGGACGACCCGCTCGCGCGCGAGCCGTTCGTGGTGGCCGCCGACCTCGACGGAAACCGCACGAACGCCCGCATCCGACTGGGTGCCGGCCTCGACGCAGAGGAACTGGAGATGGCGCTCGCCGACCACATCGAACGCCGCGAGGTGTTGCAGTGGGACAAGCAACGAAACGACCTCGTCGTGCGAGTGGAGACCCGTTTGGGGAACATGACCGTGAGCGACCACACGCGGAGCCCTTCACCAGGGGACGCGGCGACATCGGCACTGGTGGAGCGGGTGGTCAACACACGGCTCGGGGCGCTCGACATGCGGCTCGCGAACACGCTCCGGGCCCGCATCTCGTTCCTGCGTCGCTGCTTTCCCGACGATGGATGGCCAGACACCAGCGACAAGCACCTCCTCGCCACCGTCGACGAGTGGCTCGCTCCATATCTGCCACACGCGACCGGGCGAGCAGATCTCGAACGGCTCGACGTGCCGATGCTCCTGTCGAACCACTTGACATGGGATCAGCAAGTGCAGCTCTCCGAACTCGCACCCGCGACGCTCGCAACCGCCACGGGGCGCCAGCTGCCGATCGACTACTCCCGCGACAACCCGACGGTCTCGGTTCGGGTGCAGGACCTCTTCGGGATGGCCGAGCATCCCACGGTCGGCGGGTCGATGCCCGTGGTGATGGAGTTGCTCTCCCCCGCCGACCGGCCGATCCAGATCACGAGCGATCTGCCCGGCTTCTGGGCGGGATCGTGGGCCGAGGTGCGCAAGGAGATGGTCGGTCGATACCCGAAACATCACTGGCCCACCGATCCCGCCGCCGCGGCTCCCAAACGGATGAAGGGTCGGGACTAGAACCCGCTCAGTGATCGGCCTTCGTCGCCACCACGATCGCCGACAGACCCACCGGCAGATCGGTGCGTCGCAGCACCCATCGCTCCAGTCCGGCCAGGGCGGGGAACACGCCGCCGAGCCCGGTCTCGTTCCGTCCGACATCGCTCTTCGCGTCGGCCGAACGTTCGAACAACCCGATCAAGGCCGCTGGTGGCACCAGGAACGAGTACGCGCCGGTCGCTCGTTCGACGTGCAGGCCCGCTTCGGTCGCCATGTCGCGCATGTCGCCCACGCTGAACCGACGGCCTGTGTGGGTCACCTCGTCGTGACCACGACGAAGTCGGCGCACCCCCGGTTCCCACAGGCACACCACCCCGCCAGGTTTCGTGATGCGGGCGAAGTCGCGCACGATCGCACGGGGGTCGGGGTTCATCCGATGGCACAGGGCGGTCACGCACAGCACCGCGTCGAACGTCTGGTCGGCGAAGGGAAGTCGATTCAGGTCGGCCTGCACGGCCAGCAGCCCGTGACCGCGATCGTGGTCGTGGCGGGCCACGTCGAGCGCCATCGGCTCGAAATCGGCCAGCACGGTCGTCGCGAACGTGGTCATCCACCCGCCGGTGGCACCCGTTCCACCTCCCGCATCCAGCACCAACGGACGCCGACCGCCCGACGATCGCCCCTCCAGGTGGGGCACCAGCAACTGGGCGAGCAGCAACCGGGTGTTCTTGTACCACCAGTGGTGCGCTCCGGCCTCGGCCATGCGGCGGTACTCGTCTGCGTCCATCGCCATCGAGTCTGGCACCGCTGGTGGCGGCCGCGTCGCGACCGAAGGGCCCCCCGTGGCCTACGATCGCTGGCCGTGTCCCCTGTCAACGTCGACTTCGACACGCTCCGCGCTCGCGGGTGCGTGGTCACGGGCGGGCTGGGCTTCATCGGATCCAACCTGGTGCATCGGCTCGTCGCCGAAGGTGTGCCGGTGCGGGTCATCGACGCCGTCGTCGAAGGACACGGAGCGAACCACCGCAACATCGAAGGGCTCGCGGTCGATGTGATCGAAGCATCGATCGGCGATCTTCAGGTCGGGGCGGCCCTCCGAGACGTGAGCCATGTGTTCAACCTCGCCGGCCAGGTGAGCCATACGGCATCGATGACCGATCCGGTGCGCGATCTCGAACTCAACACCATCTCCCACGCCCGATTCCTCGAGATGCTGCGACAGGTGAACCCCTCCGCCCGCGTGGTGCACGCGAGCACGCGGCAGGTGTACGGCCGAGTCGATCGGTTCCCTGTCGACGAACAGACGCCGGCCCGTCCGATCGACGTGAACGGTGTGGCCAAGCTGGCAGGCGAGCACCTGCACATGGTCTACTCCCACGCCCACCGAATGCCGATCAGCTCGTTGCGGCTCACCAACGTGTACGGCCCGCGCCAGCGGCTCACCAGCGACGAACTCGGCTTCCTTCCGGTGTTCGTTCGCAAAGCCCTGCAGGGCGAAGCGATCGAGCTCTTCGGTGGCGGCGAACAACGCCGGGACTGTCTGTACGTCGACGACGTGGTGGATGCGGTCCTTGCTGCATCGGCACCCGAGGCGATCGGCGCGGTCTACAACGTGGGTGGCTCGACGAGCCACTCCCTGAAGGAGATCGCGATCATCCTCACCTCGCTCGCCGGCACGGGCAGCGAGGTGATCGCCACCCCATGGCCGCCCGTGCATCGACGCATCGACATCGGCTCGTTCGAGACCGACAGCTCGGCGATCCACGCCGACCTCGGCTGGGCGCCGACGGTCGATCTCCACGATGGACTGCGTCGCACGCTCGACTTCTATCGGGATCACCCGTGGTACCAGTCGTCGATCTGAGCCGGCACGCGCCCGAGCTCGTCGCCCAGTTCCTTTCGCGGGTCGAGCAGGTGCTCGCCCGCGGAGTCGTGCTCCTCGGACCCGAGACCGACGCGTTCGAACGCGAGCTCGCCACGTGGGCCGATGCTGCCGGAGCGGTCGCTGTGTCGTCGGGCGCGGCGGCGCTCCAGCTCACGCTGGCCGCTCTCGGCGTCGTTCCGGGCGACGAGGTGATCGTGCCGGCGTTCACCGCAGTGCCCACAGCCGCCGCCGTGTGTGCGCTCGGCGCAACCCCGGTGTTCGCCGACGTCGATCATCACACCGCCGCCCTCACGGAATCGTCGATGCTCGCCGCCCGCACCCACCGCACGAAGGCCGTCGTGGTGGTCCACCTCTACGGCCGCCCTGCACCGCTGCCGAACACCGACCTGCCCGTCGTCGAGGACGCCGCACAGGCCATGGGTGCGCTCGATCGTCACGACCGGTCGGCGGCCGTGGCGTACAGCTTCTACCCCACCAAGAATCTCGGCGGAATGGGAGACGGTGGAGCGATCGTGTCGAACGACTCAGCGCTGCTCGAACGCGCCCGCCGGCTGCGAGTGCACGGCATGACCGAGCAATACGTGCACGAGTGGGTCTCTCAGAACTTCCGGATGTCGGAGATGGAAGCGGCCTGGCTGCGCCTGGGCCTGCCGCTGCTCGACCGATGGAACGAGGCACGTCGCGACATCGCCGCCCGCTACCGGGCCGCTGCGCCCGACCTGGCGTGGCATGCTGCCGACGATCGCCATGTGCATCACCTCTGCGTGTTCCGAACCGACCATCGTGCGGCCGTGCGCCACCGGCTGACCGAGCTCGGCGTCGGTACCGGGGTGCATTACCCGCTGGCCCTCACCCAACAACCGGCCTACCGACACCTCGCCACCGACCCATGCCCCGAAGCGGAGGCGTGGGCGAACGAGTGCGTGTCGGTGCCGTGCTTCCCGCAGATGACCGACGACGAGGTCGAGACGGTGTCGGCGGCACTCGCCTCGATCTCCGCCTCGATCTCCGCTTCGGTCACCACCCACGATCGAGAGCTCCGATGACCGCCGTTTCGCCGGTGAGCCCGGAACCCTCCGTGGTTCCGTTGTCGTCGGTCTCGGCGATGTTCCCGTGTTACAACGATGCGGAAACGATCGGCGCCCTGGTCGACGACGCCTACGCAGCGCTGTCCCCGCTGGTCGACACGGTCGAGGTGATCGTCGTGAACGACGGATCGTCCGACGGATCGCGAGAGGTGCTCGATGCGTTGGCGATCGACCGTCCGTGGCTTCGCCCGATCCATCACGAACGCAACCGCGGCTACGGAGGCGCGCTCATCACCGGGTTCACCGCAGCCCGGCACGAGTGGATCTGGTACACCGACGGCGACGCCCAGTACGACGCCAAGGAATCCGCGCTGATGGTGCCGCTCGCCACATCCGATGTCGACGTGGTGCAGGGCTACAAGCTCGGCCGCGGCGACTCCTGGTATCGGAAGGTGATCGGGCGCACCTACCACCATGTCGTGAAGGTGTTGTTCCGCCTCCCGGTACGCGACACCGATTGCGACTTCCGCATGTTCCGCCGGTCGCTGATCGTCGACCATCCGCTCACGTCCACGAGCGGGGTGATCTGTGTGGAGATGATGCGCCGATTCACCGCGCAGGGCGCTCGCTTCGTCGAGACACCGGTGCACCACTACGCGCGCCCGTCGGGGAAGTCGCAGTTCTTCCGTCTGCCGGCGATCGCTCGCAGCGCCCGGCAGCTGCTCGAGCTGTGGTGGCGTGTGGTCGTGAGGCATCGATGAACGACGCCCGAGGCGTCGTCGAGAAGATCACGCCTCGACAGGTGTCGATCGTGGTGCTCGCCGCAGCGGTGACGCTGTTCGCATTCGTCGGTCGGCACCAGTGGTTCATCCGCGACGACTGGGCCTTCGTGCTCACCCGTCGCGCCATGCGTGAGCAACTCGGGGCGAGCGATTGGTTGTTCACCGCTCAGGACGGCCACTGGATGACGCCCCCGCTGCTGGTGTACTGGCTGATCGAGCAGGTGTTCGGGATCGACTCGTACTGGCCCTTCCTTCTGGTGAACATGGCCCTCCACGTCGGGGCAGTGCTGCTGGTGCGCGAACTGTGCAGACGCGTCGGGGTGACCGAGTGGACCACCGTGGTCGTGTGCACGTTGATGCTCCTCTTCGGCAGCGGGTGGGAGAACGTGGTCTTCGCGGTGCAGGTGACCTACAACCTGTCGCTGGTCGCGTTCTTGGCCCACCTGGTGCTCGCCGACCACGACGGGCCTGTGGGGCGACGCGACGTGGCGGGCGCTGCCATCGGGATCATCGGAGTCAGCTCCAGTGCCTTTGGCCCGTTCTTCGCTGCTGGGGTGTTCGCCGTGCTGTGCTGGCGAGGGCGGTGGAAAGCGGCGGCCGTGGCGGTGGCCCCTCAGGCGATCCTGTACAGCTGGTGGCTGCTCGCCTGGGGGAGTGATCCCGTTGGCGACGACGGCAGCCCGTCGCTCAATGGCGCCCTCAGGTTCGCCAGACTCGCGCTCACCGCGACGTTCAACGGCATGACCGGACAGGTCCTGTTCGCCGGTGCCGCCCTGTTCGGCATCTCGGTCGTCGTGTTCGTGACGCCGCTCGGCCTCCGGGAGCGGTCGCTGGTGACGATGCTCGCCGTGATGCCGGTTCCGGTGATGCTGGCCATCGGCTGGCAACGGGCGGTGTTCGGGCTCGAATCGGCCGCCTCACCCCGGTACCAGTACATGGCCGCGATGGTGCTCGCGGTGCCGTTCGCGCTCGCGATCGATCAGCTGAGACGGCTCGACCATCGCGCCATCGTCGCCGGACGCCTGCTGGTGTGTGCAGCCGTCGCGTCGAACGCACGGCTGCTGGTCAACGCCTCCGACGGCTGGGCGCAACGATCGGCCGATGCGCGGCGCACCTTCGAGCTCGTGGCCGGCACGCCGG
>JAYUSX010000277.1:0-9817 GCA_043755475.1 Actinomycetota bacterium | reverse complement strand
GCTCGACTGGTGGCCGTTCGGGCACGTGGACGACGCCGTGCCGCTCATGGCTCGCGACGGATCCGGGTGGTCTTGGTGCTGCGCGTGTCGAGGGCCATCTCGTCGCTCTTGGCCACCTGCTGCTTCAGCCGAACGGTGCCTGCTTCGACGTCGACGACATCGACGACCTTGTTCAACAGCCGCGTGGTGTCTTCGTTGCCGGTGTCGTGAGCGAGCTTGGCCGCCTCACCGAGCAAGACGGTGGCGGTTCGTTCGTCGCCCGATGCCTTGGCGGCCAGACCGCGTTGGATCACGTCCGCGAGCTGGGCTTGACCCGTGTAGTGCGCGACCGCCGGATCGATGCGGGTGGTGAGGTTGGTGTCACCGCTCCAGATGGCCTTCACCAACCCCTTGGCCACCACCTGATCGTCGACCACCACCTCCACCCGTGCGGCGAGGCGCTCGTTGCCCACGGGTGCGGTGGGCACGCGCACGGCGACGTGGTAGTCGCGCGACTCGTCGCTCCAGGCGCCGGTGGGATACTCGACTACGAGGGGGCTGATGCGTACGGCGCGGGAGGTGAGGTCGTCGACCTGCGGAGCCACCTGGCGAACGAACATCACCTCGCTCCCCTGCGGCGCCCACAGCCGCAGCCGCACGTCGGCTACACCGCGGCTCATCGCGTTGCGCATCATCGCTTCGAAGTCGGCTTCCAGGTCGGCCGGCTCGGCGACGATGTCGACCGTGCCGAGCAACTCCGTCGCGATCGTCCGCAACTCCTCCACCACCCAGTCGCTGCCGATGCCTCGGCAGTCGCACTGGAACTTGCCTCGGGCGTTGGCCAGCGCTGCATCGAGCGCACCTTCGGGTTCGCCCTCGATCTTGCCGTCGGTGAGCAAGATCGCGTGCCGTTGCCCCGCCGGCGCCTGCTCGAACAACTCGGTCGCAGCCGTGATCCAGGCGCCGATCGCGGTGGCGCCGCCGCTGCGCAACCGGCCGACCGCCTCGCTCGCATCACGACGCGTGACGTCGGTCATCTTGGCGAGGCCGGGGTGCGTCGGGAACACCATCTGGGCCACGGTGTGGCCCGACACGACCGCGAACCACGTGCCGTCGACGATCTCGCCGATCGCCACCTTCGCTGCCCGGCGAGCAGCCGCGATCTTCGCCGGTGGCATGTCCATCGAACCGGAAGTGTCGACGATGATGATCTCGGCGGCCTCGGTGCCCGGCGACTGTCCGGCCACACCTGCGCCCGACACCGACAGCGACACCACGCCGTGCACGTCGGTGGCACCGTCGCTCAAGTACTCGTTCTGGAAGACCTCGGCGCGGAATTCGGCCACGTGCTGCTCCGTTCGGGGACTGCGTGCGCGGGGGCTGCTGCTCGGGGGCTGCTGCTCGGGAAACAGGGTAATCGGTCGGGCGAGCGTCGGTGCGGTGCCCGGTCAGGCCTGCGTGGGCGACGCACCCGACGCGAGCGGCTGGCAACGCACCAACGCCACCGTGATGTTGTCGTGCCCGCCCTGCGCGTTCGCGAACGCCGCCAGGGATTCGGCGATCTCGGTCGGCGTCCCTGCGCCATCCGCGACCGCCTGGTTCACGAGGCCGCTCAGTTCGCCCGGTGTGGATGCGTAGTTCCAAATCCCATCGCGGCACACCAGCAGCCAGCCGGGCTGTTGCACTTGCGTCGCCCGGAACTCGGGCGATGCATCGACCGAATCGGCGCCCAACCAACGGGTGATCGTGTGACAGGTGGGATCGGCCTCTGCCTGTTCGCGGGTCATGCCCGATCGGATCATCTCGGTGCCGAGCGAGTGATCGAGTGTGAGCTGTTCCCCCGGCGGGCCGTCGGGCAGCCAGTAGGCGCGCGAGTCGCCGCACCAGGCCGTCGCGATCAGATCGCCGTCGACCACCGATGCGACCCACGTGCACGACGGCGGCTCGGACGGGTCGCCCAGCGATCGTGCGATGGCCACCGCCTCGATGTTGGCCACCCGGCAGGCGGCGACGAGCGCAGACTCCCATCCGGTGAGGCGCGCTGCGAAGCCGCCGCCGATCGACGGCGTGGCCGCGAGCAACTCGCACGTGGCCAACGACGCGGCCATGCTGGCCTTGTCGCTGTCGGGCGCAGTGGTGACGCCGTCGCACACCACCACGACCGCCAGACCTGCCGGCGTGAGCGCCGTCGCCATCGCGTCTTCGTTGCCCGCGTGAGCGATGCCCTTGTCGCACACGGCACCGATCGCCGGCCCGGTCTCCGAGCCGGCACCCGCGCCGTGCGACTCGGTCCAGTGCTCGCGCCGAGTGCGCGCCCGATGGCCGCACACCGAACAGAAGCCGTCGTCCGCGACCGCGGCGCCGCAGGCGGCGCACGGCTTGGAGGTGTCGACCCCCATCGGCGACTCGGCGCGCAGCAGATGCGTTCGTGGCAGCTCGACGCCTGGGGAGGCGCCCGCAGGAGCGACGGCGGCCGAGTCCCCGGACGCGGCGGCGGACGAGCCTCCGGATGCAGCGGCGTCGGGCACCAGTTCGCCGCCGCACGCTTCGCAGAACGCATCACCGGCGACGATGCCCTCGCCGCAGTGCGGGCACGTCACGTGAGGGTCCGCATCCTGACGCGGTTGGCCTCGTCGACGAGTTCGACTCGTTGCTTCCGGTCGGTCTGCAGCGACGCCGAGGCACGGTAGGCCCGTTCGAGCCCGGCGCGCAGGCTGGCCTCGTCGGCCGCGATGCCGGCCACGTTGACACTGGGCGACGGGCCGGCGGCGACCACCTGGGCGAGCGCTGCCGAGAGGATGTCGATCGTGAGCGAGGCTCGCTCGCGTGGGTCGACGGTGGCCTGTGCCAGCTCGGTTGCGGCAGCATCGAGCGTCTGCAGCGACGATTGCCCCTCTGGCACGCTCGCGAGCAACAGGGCTCGCTGCCGCCGAGACTCGCCGAACGCACGGCTGGTGGCCGGGATCTGGTCGAGCGCGGCGAGGGCATCGGCGGCACGCCCGGCCGTCGACGCGACGCGGGCACGCCCGAACAGCGCGGGTGCCACATACGCGGCATCGGCCCGAGCGCACACCGTGTACAGCCGGTCGGCGACATCGAGATCGCCCGACAGCTCGCACGCACGGGCGAGGGCGAGCTTGGGAGCGAGTTCGCCCGGCAGCGTGCCGTAGACGGTGTTGAATGCCCCGACGGCATCGCTCGCCTGACCGCGCACCAGGCTGACGAGCCCCTGGATCCAGACACCGCGCCAGTCCCATGGGTTCGCGGCGAGCACCTCCTCGGCGGCGGCCGCCGCCGCAGCGGAGTCGCCGAGCGCCAACGAGGCAAGGGCCGACTCGATCGACACCATCGGCGACGGAGCGGGGGCCGCGGCGAGCAGCTCGCGACGCTGACCGGGATCGTCGGTGGTGATCGTCTGGAGCCACGCCGCGTTCGGATCGTCGGCATAGGCGAGCAACCTCGGCATGTCGTTCCAGTCGAGACGATCGCCGGCCACCGTGGGGGTCTCGAACACCGTCGACGGCACGCTGCGCGTGACCGCGCCGGATGCGGCCGACGACACGTCGCGGAGCACCCCCATGAGCTGCACCCGCATCTCCTCGGCACTCTGGAAACGGTCGTCAGGGCGAAGCGCCGTGGCGCGCAGCAGCAACCGGTAGAGCGAATCGTGCTCGACGAACAGCGGCACCTCGTCCGGTGCCGGCAACGCATCGACGAACTGGTTCTGGTATCCACGGAACTCGAAGACCAGGACAGCGATCGTGCGGGCGATCGTGTAGATGTCGCTCGCGATCGAGGTGCCGGCCGAGGGCACCTCGGGCGCTTGGAAGCCCACCGTGCCGTAGATCGGCGACAGGTCGTCGTCGATCCGACGCACGCCGCCGAGGTCGATCAGCTTGATCCCGTCGCCCACCTGGATCACGTTCGCGGGCTTGAAGTCGCAGTACAGCAGACCGAGGCCGTGCAAGTACGAGAACGCCGGCAGCACCTCGATCATGTAGGCCAGCGCCTGGTCGACCGGGATCGGCGCGAAACGACCGCCGGCGTCGTTCATCCGGCTCTTCAAAAGATTGTTGAGCGACTGGCCGCCCACGTACTCCATCACGATGTACGACGCCCCGTCGGAGGCAGCGACGAAGTTGTAGATCTCGACGATGATCGGATGTTCCACCTCGGCGAGGAACTGCTTCTCGGCCACTGCGGCACGGAACGCGTCGGGGTCGCCGGCGTTCAGCAGTCCCTTCACGACGACCCATCGGTCGTTCACGTTGCGGTCGCGGGCCAGGTAGATCCAGCCCATGCCGCCGTGGGCGAGACACCCGACGATCTCGTACTGACCACCGAGCAGCGCCCCTGGTGCGAGCTTCGGGTCGAAGTCGAACGGGGTGCGGCACTTCGGACAGAACCCCTTGGTGCGGCCGGGGGCGCCGTCGCGCGAGCGCCCCACCTGTGTCTGGCACACCGAGCAGAAGCGCTTGTCCTCGGCCACCGCCGGAGGGTCCATCAGCGCCTGGACGGGGTCGAGCAGCGGCACCGACGCGACCTCGACCAGGCCGGCGCCGAGGCGCGAGGTGCCGGCGCGTGCGCCGAGGCGACGGGTGGGCCTGCTGCCACCGGCCGTGCGCGCCGACCCGAGCGGCACTTGGCCGAGACGATTGGTCACCGAGCTGACTCTGGCCGACGCTCCCCCCGCTGCACCCGAAGCACCGGACGAGGGCGCTTGGCCGGTCGAGCCGCTCGACCCGCCCGCACTGCTCGCCGCGGCCATGCCGCAGACGTCGCAGTACCCGTCGACCATGGTGCCGGCGCAACCTGGCTGTGAGCAGCGCATCAGCGCGCCGCCCCACGTGCGTTGCGGTCGCGACGGGTTCGGCCGAGGGTCGGTTCGGGATCGGCGTCCGCCGTGCGCGCCGCGATGGCGGCGTTCACGGCCTCGCTGTAGATCCGTACCAGGTCGGCGGCGATGTCGACGTCGCACGGCGCCGACCACAGGTGCTGCTCGGCCTCGCGGAAAAGGGGCTCGAGCGTTTGGTCCTCGGCCAGGCCCGACCCGCCGGCCTTGTCGCGGAAGGCGTGCAGCAGCCCGCGCAGTTCGTTCCGGCGCCCGAGCACCGACCCGTACCTGTTGCTGATCTCGTCGAAGGCGGCAGCCAGTCGATCGATCCGCGAGAGGAACGGCTCCATGGCCACCCGCGCGGCCGGCCACGGCAGCGCCTGCAACTCCTCCAACGGACGAACCGCTCCCAGCGCATCGACCGACGGCACGGCCAGCACCGGCAACGGCGTCACCTTCGATCGCGCCTCGGCCACCAACTCGCGGACCTCGGCTTCGCGGGCGCGCAGACCGCCGAGCGTGGCGGGCAGTGCGCTCCACCGGTCGAACGAGGTGCGTCGCGCCGCCTCCAACCGCTCGAGCTCGGCCCGCAACGATGCCGCCTCGACCGCGATGGATCGCCACTCCGCGATCGATCGGCCGGCGCTGTCTGCCCGTGTTCGTGCCGCGGCGCAGCGCTGGACGTAGTGGCCCAGGTCGACCGCCAGCCGCTCCGCAACCGTGAGGTCGGCGGTGGCCGAGACGCGATCGGTGGCGAGGCCGTGATGCGCCGACTCGGCTGCGGCCACGGTGCGTTCCACCTGGTCGAGTACGCCACCCAGCAGCGACGCTGCGGTGGAGAGATCGGCCGCGACCTCGGCACCACGGTCGTCGGTGACGGCGCGGGCGCTCAGCATGGCGGCCTGGGCGGGGTCGGCTCGGATCTCGTCGATCCGGACGCCGATCGCCTTTCGGCACAAGAACGCCGCGGCGATGTCGATCTGCGCCTGGCCCGGGTCGGGCAGGTCGTCGCCGGCGGCGGTCACGCGCTCGTCGAGGGTCATCAAGCGGTCGGTGGCCGTCGACAACCACTCGTCCCATTGGGCCATCACGTCGGACTGGTTCGCCTGACCGCTGCGCTTGCCGATCACGGCAGCTCCCTGGAGTAGTCGGGTTCGGGCAACGGGGGGACGAGGTCGATCGAGTCGAGCGCACCGGTGTCGACCAGCCAGCGCTGCGCGAACCGGTCGAGCTCTCCGTCGGCACGGGCCTGCTCGAGCACGGCGTTCACGAACTGCACCAGGTCGACGTCGCCCTTGTTCATGCCCAACCCGTAGGGCTCTTCGGTGAAGGGGTCGCCGACGAGCTCGGTGCTGGGGTCTTGCGCCGCGAAGCCGGCGAGCACGGTGTCGTCGCCGGTGGTGGCCTCGGCCTGGCCCTGCTGCATCGCGACCAGGCAATCGCTGATGTCGGGCTTGGGCACCACGATGATGCCGGTGTACTCCTCCTTGCCGATCTCGTCGATGTTGGTGCTGCCCTCGGGCGCACATACCCGTGCGGCTGCGGCGACGAGATCCTCGACGCTCCCGAATCCCGAGCCGTCCTTCACCAGCACCTTCTGGCCCGCCTGGTAGTACACCGAGGAGAACGCGATGCGCAGCCAGCGCCGGCAGTTGATCGTCATCGTGTGGGCCACGATGTCGACATCGCGGGCTTCGAGTGCGGGGAGGCGCTGGGCGTAGGTGATGACCTTGTAGACGATGCGGTCCTCGCCATTCGGTCCGAAGATGGCCTGAGCGATCAGCTTCAGCACGTCGATGTCGAAGCCCTCGATCTGGCTGTTGAGCGGGTTGCGCGAACCGAACAACAGAGTGTCACCAGACACGCCGACACGCAGTTGCCCGCTGTCTCGGATCTTGGCCATGGTCGACCCAGCCGGCATCGCGCCCGGTTCGGGCAACTCCTCGAGGGGCGGGTAGGTGCGCACCTCGGGTAGCGCCTTTTCCGCAGTCGAGCACTCCGGTGCAGCCGGCGGCGTGGTGGTGACCGCCGCGGGGATGGAACCGGCGACCTCGTCGGGAAGCGTCGCGTCGCCCGAGCACGCCGCTCCCACCAGAGCGCCGAGCGCACAGCAGGCGGCGATCCAACGGATCGTGGTGGGGCGAGTCATCGGTACTCCCGCAGTCGTTGGCCATAGCCGGCGACGGCGAGCGCGGCGACGATCAGCCCCGCGAGCACCACCAGCCAGCGGAGCACCAGAAGTGACCCGTCCGCCGCGTCGAACGCGAGCGAGGCAGCATCGGTCTGCTCCACGAGTTCGAGACCCGAGGAGAGGGCGAACGCTTCGAAATCGGCCGGAGGATCGGCACCGGCCGAGTCGGGCTTGCCGTCGACGGTTCCGACCGTGGCCAGCTCGACCGCGAGCGCCCACTCGCCGTCATCGTCGAGCACACGAACCTGCGCGTGGCTGTCGGCGTAGCGCTCGAAGGCCTGCAGCCCGTCGCATCCCACGCTGTAGCGATCGCACGATCGAGCGAACGCCGCCGTGACCACGCTGGCCGACAGCTGCCATGCGGTCTCGTAGGCGGCACCGTTGCCGCGATTGATCAACGTGAGGGCTTCACTCGAACGTGCGTCGAAGCCCGCGGCGCGAGCTTGGGCGACCAGGTCGGCTGCCGACAGCGGGCCGCGAACCGCATCGCCGGCCTGGGCGACCGCCCGGCCGTTCACGCCCACGCCCACGGTGAGCACCACCGCGACGACGAGCCCCGCGAGCGCGAGCGGCACGTTGACGAGACGCCGCCAACGAACGGCCATCCACCACGACCCGATCAGCACCGCCGCGAGCGCGACGAGCGCGGAGACGTCGAGCAACCAGCTGGCCCGAGAGGCTCGCCCCATGCTGTCGTCCACACGCTGCCGGGTGCTCTGCTCGACGGCGCGCAACGAGTCGACCAACAGCGATGCCACATCTCGGGCCTGCCGCTGGTACGCCGCGCCGACCGGAAAGCCCTGACGATTGTTCGCCCGGGCCTGTTCCACCAAGCCTGCGTAGACGGCGAGCCGTTGGTTCACCGACTCGAGTTGCTGGCCCTCGACGGTGGTGGCGCTCTGCACCGCGATCAGCAGCCCGGCAGCGGCGGCAGCGATGCGGCTGTCGTACTCGGCGCGCTGCTCGGCAGCCTCCTGGCCGCCCACGAGATACGTGGTCGAGGCGATCGAATCGGCCTGCACCACCTGCACGCGCACGTCCTGCACCTGGATCAGTTGTTCAGCGGCTCGGGCCGCATCGTCGATCGCGGTGTCGCGACGATCTATCGAGTACCAGCCGCCGATCGACAGGGCGATCGCGGCGACCACGGTGAGCGCCATCGCCAGCCGCAGGCGGGTGGGGGAATCGCCAGAACCGCCGGCGACCAGGCGCCGAACCCACACCGCCGAGGACCCGGCGAACCTGCCCGTCGATCGCGTCACGGTCGCCACCCGTCGAAGTGTAGGCGGCGCTTGCTACGGTCGCGGCTCGTGCCGTCACCGTTCCTGCATCCCTTCGCCAAGCCCACCAGGGAGACCTTCATCCGCATCGTGCGGGGCGACGGCGCACTCGTCTGGGACAGCGACGGCAACGAGCTCGTCGACGGCATGGCCAGCCTCTGGTACTGCGCCGTGGGTCACGGCCGTGGCGAGATCGCCGACGCGATCTCGGCCCAGGCCCGAGAGATCGCTGCGTACAGCTGCTTCGACCCGTTCACCAACGAACCTGCCGAACGGCTGGCAGCCGAGCTGCACGAGATCGGCCCGATGGTCGACAACCGGGTGTTCCTGTGCTGTTCCGGTTCGGAGGCCGTCGACTCGGCCATGAAGCTCGCCCGCATCGCCCATGTGCAGGCCGGTCAGCCCCATCGCAAGCTGATCATCAGCCGCACCCGCGGCTACCACGGCACGAACTACGGGGGCACGAGCGCTCAGGGCATCGCACCCAACCGCGAGAACTTCGGGCCGTTCGTGGCCGATGTGGTGCAGGTGCCGGCAGATGACGTGGAGGGGCTCGCGTCGTTGATGGCCCAGCACAGCGACACCATCGCTGCCGTGCTCACCGAACCCGTCCAAGGCGCGGCGGGGGTGTACCCGCCGCACGAGGGGTACCTCCAGTCGCTGCGCAAGCTGTGCGACCAGCACGGCGCCTACCTGATCTTCGACGAGGTCATCACCGGCTTCGGTCGCCTCGGCAGTTGGTTCGCAGCACACCACTTCGACGTGCGCCCCGATCTCGTGACGTTCGCGAAGGCGGTCACCTCGGGCTACCAGCCCCTCGGCGGCGTGTTCGTCGGCCCCGGCCCGCGAGCCGCACTCGAACGCGACCCCGACTTCTTCCTGCGCCATGGCTTCACCTACTCAGGTCACCCGGTGGCATGCGCGGCCGGCCTCGCCAATCTGGAGATCATCCGTCGCGAAGGCCTGCTCGAGCGGGCCAACCACGTCGGGGCTCAGCTGAGCAACGGCCTGCGCTCGCTCGCCGCCGACGGCGTGATCGACCACGCTCGCGGCGAGGGGGCGATGTGGGCGGCCGGCCTTCGGCTCGACCAGAACGCGATGACAATCCGCGACGACATGTTGCGTCGCGGCGTGATCTGCCGGGCGATCAACACCGACACGATCACGTTCTGCCCGCCCCTGGTGATCACCGACGATCAGGTGGGCCGCATCGTCGACACGCTGGCCGCAGCTGCGGGCTGAGGTTCGACATCGCTCACGCCCCGGCCGGGTCCGGCATCCGTCCCGCGGCGATCACTGCGGCCGGGGCCGCCCACCGGCGATCGAATCCGACACCAGCAGCCTCGGCTCGCGGCGACGTTCGAGGACCGGGCTGCCCGCGGTCGGTGGTGCGTCCACATGGTCGTGTCCGCCGCGGCGGATGAGCCCCACCTTTCGGTCTGCCCAGGCCATCTTGACGTACGTGTACACACCCAGAGGCACCACCACGAGGCTGATGAACAACAGGTACAGCGGCATGATCAGCAGGGCCCG
>JAYUSX010000276.1:0-9820 GCA_043755475.1 Actinomycetota bacterium | reverse complement strand
GTGCTCGCCCACCAGGGCCGGACCACCTCCTGTCACGCGGCTACGAGCTGGTACTGCACCAGGTGAAGTCGGCGGAATCGACCGAGAGCCACGAGCCGTTTCCGGATCCGACTGCCTTCGATGTGATCGTGCCGCTCGGCTCGGTGCACGGTGTGTACGACCGCCACTTGATCAGCACGTGGATCGACAGGGAAGTGGCCATGCTGCGCCACGCGCACGATGGCGGGGTGCCGGTGCTGGGCATCTGCTTCGGCGCGCAGGCGATGACCGCGGCGCTCGGAGGCACGGTGGAGAAGGCTCCGTCGTCGGAGGTGGGTTGGTTCGAGTACGAGAGCGACCTGCCCGACGTGATCGACCCGGGTCCCTGGCTCACGTGGCACATCGATCGGTGTCTGCTGCCCGAGGGCGTGAACGAGTTGGCCCGGAACGAGCTGTGCACACAGGCGTTCCGGTTGGGTCGCACCGTGGGTGTGCAGTTCCATCCGGAGTCGACCGAGGCCCTGATCCGGAAGTGGGTGGCGAACTGCCCGCCGGGCTACTTCGAGGATCATGGGACCACGGCGCAGGCCGTGGTCGATGGCTTTCGAGGACCCGGCCTCGGCGTCGAGGAGCGGGCGCGGAGACTGTTCGACTGGTTCCTCGACGAGGTCGCCGGCAGCTGACATCGGTCCGTGAGCGACACCCGCAGCATGTGCGGGCGCGACTCACGGAACCAAGGGGTGACGGGTCAGATCACCTCGAAGTAGCGGTCGAGCTCCCAGTCGGTGACGGCGTCGAGGAATCGGCTCCACTCGTAGCGAGCGGTGAGTCCGTACTGCTCGGCCACCGCGGCGCCGAAGGCCCCGGTGACGAACGGGCTGGCGAGGAACTCCTCGGCAGCGAGGCCGAGATGCTGCGGGAACGAGGTCGTGGCCTGTTGGTACGCGTCGCCCGTGGCCGCGGGACCGGGATCGATCGCGCCCGACACCCCCGCACGGAGGCTGGCGATCATGCCTGCCACCGCCAGGTACGGGTTCACGTCGGCCCCGGGCACGCGCCACTCGAGTCGCATCGACGACGCTCCGGTACCGAGGATGCGACATGACACGGTGCGGTTGTCGAGCGCCCACGTGGCCCCGTGGCCGGCGAAGTCGCTCGAGTTGGTGCGTCGGTAGGAGTTGATGGTCGGGGCGTACCAGGCCATGAGCGCCGGTGCATGTTCGAGCACTCCTCCGATCGCGTGGCGCATGGTGGTCGACATGTGATCCGGGGCGTTGGGGTCGAAGAAGGGGAAGCTCGCGCCACCCGCGGCCGCCGCAGCATCGGTCGCGCGGAGGGATAGGTGCACGTGGCACGACGAGCCGACCTCTCCGGCGTTCGGCTTCGGCATGAACGTGGCAGCCATGCCGGCCTGCGCGGCGACGTCTTTCACCGCAAGCTTGAAGATCGTGTGCCGGTCGCACATGTCGAGCGCGTCGGCATAGGTGAGGTTGATCTCCCACTGGCCCAGACCCCACTCGCCTTGGCTCATCTCGACATCGAGACCCGTTGCGTCGAGTGCGCCGCGCAGCCGCTGGAAGAACGGCTCCGATGCGTTCACCTGCTGAACGGTGTAGTCGGCGTGGAAGACCGTGCTCGGGGTGCGATCGCGGTACCCGCGACGGCGCAGATCGTCGAGGCCGTCGCGGTACAGGTGGAACTCGAGTTCGGTGCCGACGTCTGCGGCCAGGCCGTCGGCCGCGAGCGCATCGATCTGGCGGCGCAGGATCTGGCGCGGTGCGATCTCGACCGGCGAACGGTCGTGCTCCTCGACGATGTCGGCGATGACGATCGCGGTGCGTTCCAGCCAGGCGGCGGGTCGCATCGTCGACAGGTCGGCAACGAGCAGGAAGTCGCGCCACCCCGTGTGCCACCCGGTGTACGGCACCTCCAGCCCGATGTCCTGGGCGATGTCCCAACCGAACGTGCACGAGCTGACGGCGATGCCGCGCTCGCGGAACTCGTCGAACTTCCGGGGTGTGAGCCGCTTGCCGATCAGTCGTCCCGCCATGTCGGGTGCGCACACGATCACCGTGTCGTACCCGTGGGTGACGAGGTCGTGCTGACTGAGAGGTGTGAAGTCGCTCATCGTGTCAACCACCCACCGTCGACGGGAAGCTGCACTCCGGAGATGAACGACGCTGCGTCGGACAGCAGGAACGACACGGCATTCGCCACGTCCTCGGGCTCACCCACGCGGTCGACCAGCAATCGCTGGCGCATGAACGCCATCGCTTCGGGCCCGGTGATGTCGCCGCCGCTGAAGCGCGTGTTGATCGGTCCGGGCGCGACGCAGTTCACACGGATGTTCTTGGCGGCCAGTTCGACGGCGAGCGCCTTGGTGAGCATCGGCACGCCACCCTTCGACGCGTTGTAGTGGGGCTGGCAGTGACCGGACGAGCTGACGACCACGGCTGCTTCCACCGTCGACAGGTTCACGATCGCGCCCCCGTCGGGCATCGACCGCGACGCCACCTGGGCCACGATGAACTGACCCTTCAGGTTCACGTCGACCACGAAGTCCCACTCGTCATCGGTGAGCTGGTCGAGGTCGCTCATCGTCACCACGCCCGCGTTGTTGACCACGAGGTGCAAGCCGCCGAGCTGGTCGACGGTTGCAGCCACGGCATCTTGTACCTGAGCACGATCGCGAACGTCGAGCACCAGGGCGATTGCGCGGCCTCCGTCCTCGGTGACGAGACGAACGGTCTCGGCGGCGCCGTCGAGGTTCACGTCGGTGCATGCCACCGCCGCGCCGTCGGCGGCGAGGCGCAGCGCGATGCCGCGGCCGATGCCCGATCCGGCACCGGTGACCAGCGCCACCTTGTTCTCATGGCTGATGATCATGTGGTTCCCTTCGTGGGCCGCACGGATGTCCGCGTGGCACTGGTGTTCATGGCTCCGACGACTCGTTCGCACACCGACGGCACCTCGTCGATGTCATCGGTGAAGTGGTTGGGCTTGAAGCACACTGCCGTCCACCCCTCGCGACGCAGCTGGGGCACGTCGGCGAGGGCGAGGTCGAGGTCGGCCACGTCGTCGGCGCCGTGAAACGTTCCCCGAATGCCGCCCACGAGCTCGAGCGGTTCGGCGCGGCCGGCATCGCGCCACGCTGCGTCGAGTCGATCTCGTTCACCGGGCGTTGGCCGCCCGAAGGGGTGGAAACCGTGGCCGTGGTGGACGAGGCGCCGCAGGTGGGCGTCGGAGAGCTGTTCGCCACCGAACCACATCGCCGGTGGTCGAGCCGGCCGGGGCTCGCACCAGACGGGTCCGAACGGGAACCGGGGGCCGTCGTGGTGTGCCGGCGACTGCGTCCATGCCGCCCGCATGGCGTCGAGCTGCTCGTCGAGGATCGCGCCGCGTTCGTGGAACGGCACACCCAGCGCCGCGTACTCCTCCTCGGCCCAGCTCACCGTCGGCTGCACCACCAGGCGGCCCTGCAGCAGCACATCGAGCGTGCCGAGTTGCTTGGCCAGCTGGAGCGGGTGTCGCAGTGGGGTGATCACGGCGGCGAGCGCCACCCGCAGTCGCGTCGTGCGCGCGCCGATCGCCGCGGCGAGCACCACCGAGTCGGGCCAGGGCGTGGCCGGATCCTGGTTGCCGGGCGCCGCGTAGTCGCGAGCGTTGGTCATCCGTCCCCGGGCGCCGGCCGACGGTCCGAGCACGATGTGTTCGCTCAGCATGACGGTGTCGACGCCGGCCGACTCGGCGGCCACCGCCAGATCGACCACAGCGCCGAGGTCGTCCGGCCGGATGATCGTCCAATTCTCGCTCAACACCATCACGGCTCGCACGTCGCGTCGCACCTCCGAACACCCCAGGCCGTCAGAGCGGCGTGCGCCGATCGTATGGGTGAAGGCCCGCGTGCGACGACCGGTGCGATGCCCGGTGCGATGCCCGGTGCGATGCCCGGCGCACGGTCTCGGCACGGTCTCGGCACGGTCTGGGCATCGGTGCGAATCGTCCGCTCGCGCGAGGTTACGTTGGCCGTGTGAGGACCCCATGACCGCTGCGCCCCGGGCCGAGTCGATTCCCGGGCTCGACATCGTTTCTCACGACGTGTACGAGCGGGGCATGCCCCTCGATGACTACGACCGGTACCGCGATGAGGCACCGGTCGCGTGGGTGACCGAGGGGCCGCACAACGGCCATCACGGCGTCGGGTTCTGGTCGCTCACCCGTTGGCGGGACGTGGTCGACGTGCACAAGGACTGGCGCACGTTCTCGAGCGAGGTCGGCGGCACCGAGATCGAGGAGATGGAACCCGACGCACGGGCGGCCCGACGCACCATGCTCGAAACCGACCCACCTCGCCACACGCGGCTTCGGCAGTTGGTGAACCCTGCCTTTGCCAAGCCGACGATGGAGCGGTACGCCGGCGGGGCTCGACGCCTCGTCGACGATCTGCTCGACCAGACGATCGGTGCGGGTCAGGTCGACGCGGTGGCCGAACTGGCGCGAGAGCTGCCGATCCGCATGCTCGTCGACATCATGGGCGTGCCCCACGACGATGCGCCACAGCTGTTCCACTGGGCCGACCAGATCGTCTATAGCGCCGATCCCGACTTCGTCGACGAACAGGTGGGTGGCGTGTCCGACCGCGTCGACACCGATCCGTATCGCCTGCTGCCGTTTCGCAGCCCGGTGTCGCTGAAGGTGTTCGAGCACTTCGAGCGGCTGACCGCTGCTCGCCGCGCCGACCCGGCGGCCGACGTCATCACGGTTCTCGCCGACGCGGCCGTCGACGGCGTGCCACTCACCGAACGCGAGCGAGGCACGTTCCTGCTGTTGCTGTTGATAGCGGGCAACGAGACCACCCGCCACTCGCTCACCCAGGCGCTCATCGCACTGGCGCAGCACCCCGAGCAGTTCGCCCGATTGCGGGCCGAGCCGGAACTGCTCGACACCGCCGTCGAGGAGGTGCTGCGCTGGGCGTGCCCACAGGTTCACTTTCGCCGCACCGTCACGGTCGACGTCGAGCTCGGTGGGGCGCGGATGGTTGCCGGCGACAAGGTGGTCACGTGGTACGCGGCAGCGAACTTCGATCCGGCGCAGTTTCCGGATCCGCGTCGATTCGACCTCGGACGCACACCGAATCGCCATGTCACCTTCGGCGGAGGCGGACCACACCTGTGCCTCGGCCAGTGGATGGCCCGGCTCGAGGTCCGCATCTTCCTGGAGGCGTTGGCTCGCCGGGTCGACCGCGTCGAGCTCGCCGGCCCGGTGGAACGAGTGCGCAGCAACTTCATCAACGGCATCAAACGCTGTCCCGTCATCCTCCACCCGGCCTGACCCCCAACGGCGATGAGAGATGAGTGCCGGTGCCGCCCCGATCTCTCATCGCCCGGGTCTCGGCCTGTGCGGCGATGAGAGATGGGTGCGCCACGACCACTCATCTCTCATCGCCGTTGGGGGAGTGCCCGCGGAGATCGGGAGCGTCAGCGCGACGCGTAGGGTGATCCTGTGGCACCACGTGGTCAGAGCACCCCGGACGACACACCGCTCGGGCCACGGCTGGCACCTCGATTGCCCGTGCTCGACCTCGCTGATGCCGCCGACGGCGACTTCACCGACGTCGAGCTCACCGGGATCTTGCCGGACGGATTCGACGAACCGCTCGAGCTGCGCGGCGTTCGCCTCGTCGGGGCGTCGCTGGTGGGTGCACGACTGATGGGATCGCGCTGGATCGACGTGACGATCGCGAGCTGCGATCTGTCGGGTGCCGACCTGCAGGAGGCAGCGTTCACTCGTGTGGCGATGCGCGACACGCGCCTGTCCGGGGCGCAACTCGCATCGTCGCGATGGCACGACGTGCATCTGGCGGAGTGTCGATTAGAGGCCGTGAACCTGGCCGTCGCGAAGGGGCAGCGGGTGCGGTTCGAGCGCTGCCGACTCGGCGCGGCCGACCTGCGAGGCGCCGTCTTCGAGGGCGTCGCATGGTGGGACTGCGATCTGACCGAGGCCGAGTTCTCGCACGTCCAGCTCGTCCGCGGCCAGCTCCACGGCTCGCAGTTGGGGGGAGTGCGTGGTGTCTCGTCGCTGCGGCCGGTGGCGGTCGACGCCGAGCAGTACCTGGTGCTCGCCGATCAGCTGATGGCCGAGCTCGGCATCGAAGTGACGACTCGCCCCGACGCGTGATCGGGCGGCAGCGGCATCGTTTCGATCGCCGTCGTCGAGCGTGCGCGTTGTGCAGCAGCGCCGTGCAAGCATTGCCGCATGACTCGCCAGGTGGTGCTCGCACATTTCTCGATCCGCGACGCGACATTCGTCGAGCGAGCTGCGGCCACCCACAACGCTGGCTTCGACGGGTTCGGCATGTACGTGGGCGATTGGTCGAAGCAGCGCGCCGCGGGGCTGTCCGACGACGACCTGCTGGGCATCCTGGCCGACCACGACACGCGGGTCGCCGAGTTGGAGGCGCTGCCGATCTTCGGTGATGCGCAACTCGACACGTTCGTGCACCTGGTCGCCACGTACCGGCCCGATCGCATCCAGACCATCCCTCGGTTCGACGGCGCGATCGATCGGGTTGCGGCCGGCGAGTGGCTGGCCAAGGTCGCCGACCGCATCGCCCCGTTCGACTGCTCGCTTGCGATCGAGTTCCTCCCGTTCACCGACATCGGTGATGCGGCAGCCGCCGCCGAGCTGGCCGATCGTGCGAACCGTCCGAACGTGGGGCTGTGCGTCGATTCGTGGCACGTGTTCCGAGGCGCGGGGCTGCTGTCGCTGGCCGGACTCGATCCCGCGTTGGTGTTCAGCATCCAGCTCAACGACGGCCCACTCGACCCCGTGCTCGACGACTACGTCCAGGACTGCCTGCATCACCGTGAGCCACCTGGAGACGGTGAGTTCGATCTGCGCGCGTTCATGGAGCTACTGCCGTCCACGGCGCCGGTGAGCGTCGAGGTGCCCGATGACGACCTCGACCTGCGCAGTCCCGGCGAGGCTGCGGCGCTGCTGTTCGAAGAGACCAGCCGCTTCCTCTGACCACACCCGCGATGAGAGATGAGTGCCGCTGGCGCTCCAATCTCTCATCGCGAGCGGGTTCGCGGGTCGGCCGATGAGAGAGAGGGGCGGTACCGCCACTCATCTCTCATCGCGGGTGGTGGTGGGGGTGGTCAGACGGCGGCGGCGATGTAGCGGTCGGGGCGGACGAGGACGGCACGGTGGCCCCAGGTCGCCCGTGGTTCGATCACCACCGGCACGTGCGGGCCGGGCTGCGGGCCGGGCTGGGGGTGGCCGGGCTGGGGGTGATCGGGCTGGGGGTGATCGGGGGCGGTGAACGAGCGGTCGGAGGCCACCCAGACCCAGCCGTCGGGCAGGCTCTCGTCGAGCCGGTCGGGTTGCGGCAACTGATGCCCAACGGGGAACGGCCCGCCCAGGTCGAGGCCGGGGAGGCGCGACCACCGGGCCGGATCGGGTCGATCGGGTTCGGGCGTCGCCGTTGGATCGATCGCGAGGCGATTGATCAACAGCCCAGCCTCGATCGAGAGGGCGGTCACTTTCTCCACATGGGGTCGCCGCTCGTGCTCGTAACTGTCGAGCAACGACTCGGGCGCACCATCGTGAACGACCTCGGCGAACTTCCACGCGAGGTTCGCCGCGTCGCGCACGCCGCTGCACATGCCCTGACCCATGAACGGCGGCATCTGATGGGCGGCGTCACCTGCCAGGAACACCCCGTCGTCGCGCCAACGCTCGGCCATGAGCGCGTGGAACCGGTAACTCGCGGCCCGAACCAGCTCCGCATTCGCAGGTGTGACCCCCCAGTGGGCGAGCAGCCGCCAGGTGTCGGGGACCAGCTCGTCGTCGGCCAGGCGGAACTCCCATCGCCGATGCCTTCCGTGGGATGGCACGAACGTGGCGAGCCGCCGCCGGTCGCACACCTGCTGGATGATCCCCGGCAACGGGGGCTCACCGAGCGCGTTGAGCATGACGTCGACGACGAGCCACCGCTCGTCGTAGCCGAGGTCGGTGAGCGCGATGCCCATCTGCTCGCGGACGGGGCTCGTCGCGCCGTCGCTGGCGACGACGAACCGTGCAGTCCGGCGGAGCTCGGCCAGCCCGGGGGCGGCGGTGCCGTGGTGCACGTCGACATGTGCGTACTGCTCGAGTCCCGAGCGCAACATGGTGTCGATCTCTGGTTGCACGAACACGTAGTCCTCGTGCCAGCCAAGCACCGGGTCGCGCTCGAAGCCCTCGAAGCTGAACAGCGTGGCCCCGTCGGCATCGACGTACTCCATGCCCGCCGACACCGTCAGGAGGTCGCGCAGCTCGTCTTCGAAGCCGAGATGCTGGAACACACGGGCGATCTCGGCATCGAGGTGGCACGCACGGGGCTGCGGATACGGTGCAGTGGATCGTTCGAACACGACCGTGCGCAGGCCCCACATCCCGCACAGGTTGGCCATGGTCGCACCGGTGGGCCCGAGGCCGACGATGGCGACGTCGTACGGGGCGTGTCCGGCGCTCACGTCACACGGGCGATCTGTCGGTCCACTGGGTGGTGCCCCAGGTGAGAGCGAGCAGCGTGGTGTCACGACCGGGCATGGCCCCATGCCAGTGAGGTTCGTTCGCCGGGCACACGACCAGGCTTCCCTCGGTGAGCGCCACCTCCCCGTCCGCCTCGGTGCCGACACGGGCGTCGCCGCTCACCACGAACAGTTGCTGACCGCCCGGATGGGAGTGCCAGAACGTGACCGCACCGTCGGCGAAGTGAACGAGTGCCGTGTCGGGCCCGTCGACTCCCGCATCGATGTCGGGCGGCGTGGCGTTCATCATCTCGAGCGTCACCGTGCCGGTGAATCGCCCTCCGTACACCACGCTCTTGTCGCCCTCGTCGATCACCTTCATGGAAGCGCTCCTCCTCGGATTCGGGTTCTGTTCGGATGCCTGTTGGTGCGCGCCGTGTCAGCGGACCACGACGCGGTTGCGCATCGTGCCCACGCCCGACACGGTTGTCTCGATCACGTCGCCGTCCACCAGGAAGCGCTGTGGTGAGCGCGCCTCGCCAACGCCACCGGGCGTCCCGGTCCACACGAGATCGCCGGGCCCGAAGGTCATGAACCGGGTGAGCCACACCACGAGCGCGGGTATCGAGAAGATCAGATCGCTCGTGTTCGCCTGCTGCATGATCTCGCCGCTGACGATGCCCGTGAGGTCGAGCGCGTCCCGGTCCGGCAGCTCGTCGGGAGTGACCAGGAACGGGCCGGTGGGGCCGAACGTGTCGTAGCTCTTCGCGATCGTGAACTGCTTGATCGGCGGACGGAACTGCTCGCCCCGGTCGGAGATGTCCTGCCCCGCGGTGACGCCGGCGATGTAGCTCCACGCGTCGGCCTCCGTGGCGTTCTTGCAGGTGCGGCCGAACGCGATGACGACCTCGGCCTCGTAGTCGATCTCGTGCCGACCCGCCGGCGCGATGACGTCGTCGAACGGGCCGGCCACACAGTTGTCCGTCTTGCCGAACAGATGTGGTTCGGTCGGGAACTCACGTCCCGATTCGAGGGCATGGGTGCGATAGTTGAGGCCCACGCCCAGACCCTTCGGGGGTCGGGGGACCGGGGCGCCCAACTGCGAGAGGTCGACGGCCGGCCAGTCGGCCACCGAGGCCGCAGACGCGACGCTGGCGAGCAACGGGAGGTTGGCGAGATCGACGTAAACCGCCGGATCGCTGCCGAGGCGGCCATCGCTCGCCCGCTCGACGTCGACCGCCCGGTCGATCAGATCGGCACCGGCGATGACGATGACCGCACGGCCTTGGAGGTTGGCGAAGCGCATGGCGAGATGCTTAGCCCGCGAACGG
>JAYUSX010000275.1:0-3925 GCA_043755475.1 Actinomycetota bacterium | reverse complement strand
GCCACATGCCGGTTTCGTTCGGCGTGGCGCCCCGTGTGCCGCCGAGGCAGACCTCGCCGGGGGTCGAGGAGGTCCGAGGTTGACCGAAACCCGAGCGCGGAACCATTCGGCCGTGTCCGAACTTCTCGAACGACTTCACGACAGATCATGCAGGTTCATTGGGCTCCACGGGTTGCGAATCATCGAACAGCGACCTGGCGGGCGACTCTGGATCCAGCAGTTCGGCCCCTGGGGTGCGTTCCTTCGCAGTGTCAGCTGGGGCATCCGTCGGCGGTCGCTCGTGATCCCTGGGATCGTGTGATGTGGTCATGACGTCGGTGTTTCCCATCCATCGACGGTTCAGACGTGTCGAACCTCGTTCAGACTTGGGTGGTTGCTCCAGGGCTGTTCGCGTCGGGCCGACTCGTCGGCAACGAACGCATTCACGCACGTCCAGAATCGACGCATGTGACGTGCTCGGCGCGTGCGCCGACGCCGTCAACCGAGCAGCATCGTCACTCTGACCCGGGTTCCGGATCGGACATCGGATCGAAGCTGAACCAGGTCGCACAGTTGATTCATCAACCAGAATCCTCGACCATTGGCAGCGTCGGGCGGCGGGTCGATGCGACCGACGAGGTGAGGGTTGGGGACCACTCCCGAGTCGACCACTTCACACACCACAGCTCGCTCCGTGTTCCAGACTGCGACAAGCCCCCCTTGGCCCGAATGAGCGAGCGAGTTCGACACCGCCTCACTGACCGCGAGGACCAGATCCTGGGACCGGCGACTCTCGAGACCGAGCGCGTCTGCCTTCGTACCGACGAAGCGCCGCACCGCTCGGACGTCTCCGGCACCGAACGTCATGCGTGCAGCATCACCCGGAGGCATTGCCAGTGGAGACAAGCTCGCGAGCACCTCCTCGGGCTCCCGATACCTGTCGCTGACTGCCGACCGACCATCAGCGACGATCCGCAGATGGGTCGACCCAGCACTGTCGAGCAGCTTCGCCGGCAGGTTCTTGCGGTCGTACAGGCAGGCGATCGTCGTCACGACATCTGCGAACACGAGGTTGATCGCGGCCTCGTGCCTCGCATACTCGTCGAGTTCGTCGTCGGTGTGCCCAGGACCGACGGTCTCGCCGAGAATGCGCACATGGCGTCCACCGGATTGGTCGGCGAAGCGCCTCGCTCGCGGGATGATGCGAGCCGGGTTCCGGCCGAACTCGCCCGCGTCGAGCATCTCGACCTTGTCGGCGAAGCCGGGACGCCGGCGTCGGATCAGATCGAGGTTCGACGCCGGAGCGAACACGAGCATCGGCTCAGCGAGATCGAGTCCCTCCTCGATGAACGGGATGGTCTGATCGAGGTACTCCGACGTTCCGTTGTACAGCATCGCGATGTGATCAAGTTGGCGAGGACTGGCCGGCCCGATTCGATCATGGTGTTCGTTCACTGCCGCCACCACGCTCTCTTCGTCGGCCGGTTGGTCGAGACGCGTTCCCCATCGAGTCGGCGTCGCCGTTCACCTGTTGGTGATGCTACGCATGCTGCACGACGGGCAAGAGACCAGGCGAGCGGATCGACTGTTGGTATCAGGTACATGTCACACGACACTGGAGTGTGGAGCGCCGATTGCGATCCATGTCTGGTTGTACCCACATATTGGTCCCGGCCAGACACGGGTCGCGTCGCTCTTACGAATCGCTCGCCCCGATGTGATCGCCACAGCCGTCTCCACATGCGACATGTGCCGAGGTGTTGCTGGTTTGAACGCCAGCTCCGGCGGGTATGTGGAGAAGTCCGAGCAGAACCTGGAACACCCCGATGCTGCCGACCTGCGATGACGGAGCACATCCCACCCGCACATCGACCCGACCCAACGAGGAGTACACATGAGTGGTCCGATGAACAACGACGTGCTGACGACACACAGCGTTGACGGTGTCATCGTCGTGAGCGGCGATATCGACATTGCCGGGAGTCCAATCCTGGAGGCTGCAATCCACGCGCAGGAGTCCGCGGGCGAGTTCGTGACCATCGATCTGACAGACGTGTACTTCATCGACTCCTCCGGACTTCGGTGCCTTCTCGCTGCAAGCCGACGAGCCCGATCCACCGACACGAAGATCGTGCTCACGTCCGTGGGCCCTGAGGTCCTACGCCTGCTCGAGATCACGGGGACGACGGAACAGTTCGAGATCGCGAGTCTTCGTGGTTGACGATGCCATGTCCGCCCAGCGCGACACGTCGGTCGAACTGATCTTGCCCCCTCAACCAGCCCTGTCACGGGTCGCTCGGCTCGCCGCAAGCGCGCTTGCGTCCATCAACGGGTGCACGGTCGACCAGATCGAGGACATCAAGATCGCCGTCAGCGAGATCGTGATCGCGCTGATCGAGCACGGCGCAGGCGATCCCGTGCACTTGGAGTACTCGATCAACCCGAACGCATTCGTGATCACCGGCAAGACGACAGTTCGGGAATTCGACCTCACCGACCCTGATCTCGAGCTGTGCCGAGTCGTGCTCGAAGGGGTGGGCGCCGCGCCTCGAATCGATGTCGTCGATGGACGCGCCACGATCACCGCCTTCGTGACCACGGCCGCGATCGATGTTCGGTGACGCCGACGACGAGTGGCTCGAACGAGCGCTTGCCGACTACTCGGTCACACGCGACCCGACCACCCGCGATCGAATCGTCGATCAGACATCGTGGCTCGCCGTTCGCGGCGCCAAGCGTTTCTCGGATCGAGGCGAGCCCTTCGATGACTTGCTGCAGGTAGCACGCATCGGGCTGCTCAAGGCGCTGGAGCGATTCGATCCGTCTCTCGGCGTTCCATTCGCCGCCTACGCGACTCCCACGATCATGGGTGAGATCCGGCGCTACTTCCGGGATCACACGTGGAGCCTGCACGTTCCCAGGCGCGCCAAGGACCTGCGGGCCGCGGTCAACAGGTGCTCCGAAGAGCTCGCAGGTGAACTCGGACGCTCTCCAAGAGTGGCCGAGATCGCCCAACGGCTCGGCACGACGGACGACGCTGTTCTCGAGTGCCTCGAGGCGAACATGGTGTACAAGACACGCGCCCTCGATCTGCCGGGTCATCCCGACACTGCAGGTGTCGATCGGTCATACCTGGCCGTACTCGACCGCGAGGTGGTGCGCGGCCTCTTGGACCGCCTGCCCAAGCGGGAGCGCACGATCCTCGAACTCAGGTTCTTCGAGGAGATGAGCCAATCCGACATCGCAGAGCGCGTCGGCACGAGCCAAGTCCACGTTGGTCGCCTCCTGACGTCAAGCCTCACCCGACTTCGCGCCATCATGGTCGCGCAGAATGCGGATCCCGAGTTCGGAACTCAGGGTGAGCGTCCGTGAAAGGGTCGCCGGAATTCCCCCGACAGGAGTGCTTGGCGCTTGGTGGGGCGACCCGCCGGAGACGATCCCGGTGACCAGTCGATCCTCTCCGTCGCACCGTTCCAGGCGGCCGTCGTTCACGGTCGTCCGAGCGTGTCCCTCCAGCCGGTCATCGTGCGACGTGACAGCGTAGGCGGCACGTTCCGCGACGGGGATCGCGAGTGACGAGTTCGTCGATCACGATGCCGCCAAGTTCCTCAGCAGCTCCCTGAGCCAGACCGAGGTGCACGCCACACACCGTCTGAGGGTCGACCAACGCCGTGGCGGCGAACGGGCAGGCGCCCAACAGGATCTCGACGTGACTCCCTCGTCGCTTGGCGGTCGGCTCGAAGCCATGTCGTTCCATGGCGTCGACCAAACCTGCCACGGGATCCGCCGCGTCGCGCGCTGCGGCATGCACCTGCCGGCCAGCGCGGCGGCCGACATCGACCGGCACGTCCCCGGTCCGGATGATCTCCGACAGCAGCAGCGACAGACGCTCGTATGGACCGACGACCCCCCACCGACTCTCGGTGGACGGGTCCATCGTGTAGAC
>JAYUSX010000274.1:0-3935 GCA_043755475.1 Actinomycetota bacterium | reverse complement strand
GTGCAGCCCCTCGAACACTCGGTCGGGTTCCACCTCGAGCGCCCATTGCGACAGCTCCAGGACGACCCGCTCGAACTCCGCGCGACGGGCATCTTCCTCGGCTGATTCACGCCGCTGGCTCACGTCGCGCAACGAGATCATGAACCCACCGACGACCGGGTTGTCGACACTCGACGAGTCGACGTCAAACCACACCGCGGTCCCATCGGCCCGCAACACGCGCACTTCGACAAGCTCTGCTGGCTCTCCCGCCAGCTGCGCCATGAACGCACTGATCGCAACATCGCGGTCGTCGGGGTGCACCAGACCGAGGAAGTGCTGGTCGACCATCTCCGCGACGGGCCGACCGAGCACGGTCTCGACGCTCTGATTGGCATAGCGGATCCAACCATCGCGATCGATCACCAGGAGCAGGTCCCGGACGCTGGCGAGCATCGCTCCGAGTCGGGTCTCGCTCGCCACGAGAGCGACGCCGTTGCGCTGGCGCTCCAGCAGGTTCGCGAAGGTGTCGCCAACTTGGTGCAGCATGTCGATCTCGTCGGGCGTCCAGCGACGGTCGAGGTCAAGATCGGCGATTCCGATGACGCCGAGGAGGACTCCGCGAACTCGTAGCGGCGCGACCATCGCTGCCCCTCCCCGACTCCCGGGGAACACCTCTTGCAGCTCTCGACTCCAGGGCGCGTCATCCATCCTCCACGCGTGCGTGACGCCGCCCGCTCGGCGCAGGACATCGATCCAACTCGCGAGCCGATCCAGTGCGACCTCGGTCGGGAGTTCGCCTTGGTCCGGGTATCGGCCACTGGTCCACCCACCGATGGGCCGCAGCGTGCCGCGATCGAAGTCGATCGAGTCGACGAAGCTGAGGTCGGCATCGAGCAGAACACCGAGATCACGCAGGACCTGGTCGAGCCCATCGAAGAACTGCTCGAGATCCTGTTCGAGTGCTGACTGGGCAACGCGCGCTGCGAAACCGGCGATCTCACGGCGACGTCGATCGGCCAGAGCGTTTCGCTTCTCCTCGGTGATGTCTCGAGACACGCACGCAAAGAAGCGGACGCCCGGCCGGAGCGGATCGTCGACGTACTGGACGTCGGCGAGCACGTCGGTGCGCTCGCCTGTCTCGCGATGCTCGAAGACGCTCTCGCCTTGCCACGCCTTCTTCGATCGAAGCGCCGGCAGCACGTCCGTCTCGATCTGTTCCTGTTGCATGTCGGAGAAGGTGGTGGTCGTGGTGATCCCGTCGAGCGGATCGTCCAGACCGAGGCCGAGAGCTCGCCGTTGGGCCGCGTTCGCGTACACCAGCTGTCCGCCCCGTTCGGCGATGAACACCAACGATGTCGTCTGCTCGATGAGCCCTTGGAACCGTCGCCGTTCGTTCTCGGCGGCGCGCCGCTGGGTGAGGTCGCGGCGGACATGCAACCAATGGGTGTGCACGCCGCGCTCATCGGAGATCGGACTGACGGTCGCCTCGCACAGCGACGTCGTTCCGTCCACGTTTCGACTCGGGATCTCGCAGGTTCCAGCGGTGCCCGACTCGCGTCGCTCCGCGAACCACGCCAGCACCTCGGGCGCGACCTGGTCGGGCAGGAGCATGGCCACGGTCCATCCGATGACCTCGCGGGAACGAAGGCCCGTCTCCGTCTCGAACGCAGCGTTGACGTACACGATCGGTGGGCTGATCTCGTCGCCCCCGGTCGCGGCGGTGACCAGAACGGCGTCGTGTGCCGAGTCGAGAGCCGCCATCAGCAATCGGGCTCGCGGCGAGCCGAACCCGGGGAGTTGGTCGGCGCGGTGCACCAAAGGGTCCGATTGGTTGGGTGGCGGCTCAGCGCCACACCAGAGCACGCTCAGTGACGCGAGCATGTCGTCGGGCGGGAGTGGCCGACCGAAGTGGTACCCCTGAGCGTGGTCGGCTCCCATCCGTACCAGCGAGGCCGCCTGCTGCACATCCTCGATGCCTTCGGCGATGACACGCAGACCGAGGGCGTGCGACAGGTCGATCACGGCCTCGACGATCGCCTCGTCGCTCAGCGAATCGCCGATGCCGGCCACGAACGAGCGGTCGATCTTCACGGCCGTCACGGGCAGTTGCCGCAAGTGTGACAACGACGAGTACCCGGTGCCGAAGTCGTCGAGCGCGATCTCGAAGCCGAGTTCGCGTAGCGACAGCAACGCTTGGGTGGCAGCCGGGATGTCCTCCAAGACGGTCGACTCGGTCACTTCGAAGCCGATGCAACGCGAGGTGATCCGACCTCCGCTCAGGGCGTCGACCAGTTGGCGGCTGAGGTGAGCGCCGTCGGCCAGTTGCTGTGCTGCGAGGTTGACCCACACGCGCATCGGCTCACCGCCGCGCACGCCCCGCCACCGGTTGGCGAGATCGATCGCAGCGTCGAGCACCCAATCGCCGAGCTCGATCATCAACCCGGCTGCCTCGGCGTCGGGAAGGAACGAAGCCGGCGCGAGGAGACCTCCGGTCGGATGCTGCCAACGCACCAGCGCCTCGACACCCACAACCCGGCCATCACGCAGGTCGATCTCGGGCTGTACGAACAGTCGCAACTCGTCGTTGACGATCGCTCGTCGAAGCTCTTCCTCGATCCGGAGGCGACGCGTCGCCTCCTGACCCAAGGAGTACTCGAACGCGACGACGGTGCCCGGAGCCGTCGCCTTTGCCTGGCGGCAGGCCAGGAATGCGTGCTCGAGCAAGTCGCTCGGTCTGTCGTGTTCGGCTGTCCATGCAATGCCGGCGCTGGCGCGAAGCGACACCGTCGATGTCAGCAGGCCGTCGCTGCTCCCGTTGCCGCCGATCACGAACAGTTCAGCGGCCGCGGTGAGCAACTGCTCCGCGATCGCCGTGGTCAGCACGCGGTCGGCCCCTGGAATGACCGCGACGAAGGCATCACCACCTGTCGCCGCGATCACGGATCCCTTCGGCGCGCACGCCGCCAGCCGCGGCCCGAGCATGGCGAGCACCCTGTCCCCCACCACGTGACCCCATTGCGCGTTCACCTGGTGGAATCGATCGACGTCGAGGTGCACGACCCCCACGGAGCGAGCTGATCCCTGCGCCTCGTCGAGGCGTGCCAACGCAACAGAGCGCGCCACGAGCACGCTCGTGGACGCAGCCTTCGATCGTGCGGCGGTGCCAAGGTTCTGTGAACGGAAGACATGCATGTCGGTGAAGGGCTCCTTGCCGGCCCTGATCGTCCGTGGGAACGGTCACCGTGCCACATAGCGAGACCAGCGGGGGCGTCCGTGAGCTCCGGCACCGAACGGAGCGAGAACCTTCAGTCGATGGCGTCGCGTACGATGGCGAGCAGTGCGAGGTGGTCGTCCACCGTGGCGCACGGCAACGAGGTGGCGCCGAGCATCGCGCTCGTCATCGTGCTGACCGCGAGATGGCTGCCACCTTCTGCCTGCCACTCGGCTGCCTCGGCTACGACCGTATCGACTCCTTTGCCTGCGTGCAGGATCGCCTCCGTCGGGAACGCGGTGGGATCGCGACCTGCGACGGCGAGCAGGTCCATCAGACGCCGGCGTGCGGTGATGATCCTCGGTCCCGCCGTCCCGAACGAGAAGCCCACACCGCATCGTGCCGCTCGAGCAAGCGCACCCTCCGCCGAACCGCCGAACCACAACGGCAGCGGACGAGCGGAACGCGGCAGCAGGCCGGCCCGGTCGACGCGGTGCCATCGCCCGTCGAAGTCGACGATCGCCTGAGTCCACAGTTGGGACAGCAGTTCCACCTGTTCATCGAGGCGTCTTGCCCTGGTGCGGAAGTCGATGCCCATCGCCTCGTACTCCACGTGGTTCCAACCCGTTCCCACGCCCAGCACCAGCCGCCCGTTCGACAGCAGGTCGATCTCGATCGCTTGCTTCGCGACCAGGGCGACTTGCCGTTGCGGGAGCACCAACACCCCGGTCATCAGCTCCAC